>JBQCEW010000164.1:0-2842 GCA_051959815.1 Solirubrobacterales bacterium | reverse complement strand
GACTCGGCGGCGCGCCTGTCCCCCGAGCCGTCCTCCGCGTCGTCTTCTGGGGCGCGACCGCGATGGCCGTGACCGCGGGAGTCGGCGCCCTGGTCGGAACCGCCGTGTAGTTCAGGATACGGCCATCAGCGGGGACGAATCCACCGATACGCAGCGCAGCCCGGCCAAGCTCGCGCTCGTCCTCGGCGCCCTCGGCGTCGTCTTCGGCGACATCGGCACCAGCCCGCTGTACACCGTGCAGGCGGTCTTCAACCCCTCCGACCCGCACCCGGTGGCGGAGACGCATTCGAGCGTCTACGGGGTGATCTCGCTGATCTTCTGGGCAGTGACGATCGTCGTCACGCTCAAGTACGTCCTCCTGGTGATGCGCGCCGACAACGAAGGGGAGGGCGGGATCATGGCGCTGATCACGCTGATCCGCCGCGGCGGCGTCCCCGGTGGGCGCCGCACCAAGCTGGTACTGGCGGCGCTCGGCATCTTCGGGGCCTCGCTGTTCTTCGGCGACAGCATGATCACGCCGGCGATCTCGGTGCTCTCGGCGGTCGAAGGGCTGAAGGTCGTCCAACCCTCGCTCGAGCACCTGGTCATCCCGATCACGGTGGCGGTGATCGTCGTCCTCTTCGCCACCCAGCGCTACGGCACCGCCGCCGTCGGGCGGCTCTTCGGCCCGGTGATGGTCGTCTGGTTCCTGGCGATCGGGGCCTGCGGGATCTCCGGGATCGCCGTCCACCCGGGGATTCTCGCGGCGCTCTCGCCGAGCTACGCCCTCTCCTTCCTCGTCGGCGACTTCGGGACCGCCTTCTTCGCCCTCGCCGCCGTCGTCCTCGCCTTCACCGGCGCCGAGGCGCTCTACGCCGACATGGGGCACTTCGGCCGCCGCCCGATCACCGCCGCCTGGCTCCTGCTCGTCTTCCCCGCCTGCATCCTCAACTACATGGGCCAGGGGGCGCTGCTCTTCGACCAGGCCGGCGCCAACTCCAGCGGCTCGTTCTTCCTCCTCGTCCCCGCATGGGGCCGGGTGCCGATGGTGATCCTCGCGACCGCCGCGACCGTGATCGCCTCGCAGGCGGTGATCACCGGCGCCTACTCGGTCGCCCACCAGGCGATCCAGCTCGGCTACCTGCCGCGGCTGCGGGTCACCCACACCTCGGAGGAGACGGTGGGGCAGATCTACGTCCCCTGGATCAACTGGCTGCTGATGGTCGCGGTGCTGACGCTCGTCTTCGCCTTCCAGACCTCGGCAGCCCTCGCCTTCGCCTACGGGATGGCGGTGACCGGGACGATCGCGATCACCACCCTGCTTTTCTTCTACGTCGTCCGCCATCAGTGGGGGAGACCGCTCTGGCTGGTGGTGGCCGGGGCCGGGGCGTTCCTCACCGTCGACGCCCTCTTCCTCGCCGCGAACCTGACCAAGCTGACCCACGGCGCCTGGTTCCCGCTGCTGATCGGGCTCGTCGTCTTCACCGTGCTGACGACCTGGCAGCGCGGCCGGGAGCTGGTGATGGCCCGGCGCGAGCGCGAAGAAGGACCGCTGCAGGGGTTCGTCGAGGAACTGCACGAGCGGCAGCCGCCCCTGCGGCGCGTGCCGGGGACCGCCGTCTTCCTCAACCGCAGCAGGACGACGACGCCGCTGGCGATGCGGGCCAACGTCGAGCACAACCAGATCCTCCACGAGCACGTCGTCATCCTCACGATCGAGACGCTGCCGGTGCCCCACCTGGAGTCCTCCCGGCGCCTCGAAGTCGACGACCTCGGCTACACGGACGACGGGATCACCCACGTCACCGCGCGCTTCGGCTACATGGAGCAGCCCGACGTGCCGAGCGCGATCCGGCGCGCCGCCGCAGACGGGCTCGAGCGCCCGATCGAGGTCGACGAGGCCTCCTATTTCCTCTCCACCGTGGAGCTGCGTCCGGGCGACGCGCCCGGGATGACCCGCTGGCGCAAGCGCCTCTTCGTCGCCACCTCGCACGTCGCCGCCGACGCGGCCGAATACTTCCGGCTGCCGCGCGAGCGCACCCTGATCATGGGTTCGCTGATCGAGGTCTAGTAGGAATACGCGTATGGGCGACCTGCTGAGCTTCATCGTGCTGGCGCTCACGGCGATGCTGAACCCGACGCTGCTGGCGGCGGTCACCCTGATGATGGTCCTGCAGGACACCAAGCGGCTGATGCTCGGCTACCTGCTGGGCAGCTATCTGACCAGCATCTCTGTAGGGCTACTGATCGTCTTCAGCTTCCACGACAGCTCCTCGGTGAGCACGGCGCGGGCCACCCTGACTCCGGCCGAGGACCTTGTCTTCGGGGCGATCGCCCTGATCGTGGGGCTGGTGCTGCGCAGCAACTTCGGCGAGGAGCGGCGGCGACGGAAGAAGGAAGCGGAAAAGGAACCGTGGGCGCAGCGGCTGCTCGGCCGTGGCGACCCGAAGGTGGCCTTCGCCGTCGGTGCCGTGCTCAGCTTTCCCGGCGCCTCCTATCTGGTCGCGCTCAACCGGCTCGTCCACCTCGATCCCGGGACGGGGGCGACGGTTCTGCTCGTCGTCCTCTTCTGCGTGCTGCAGGCTATGTTCCTGGAGCTGCCGCTGATCGGCTACGCGGTCTCCCCCGAGCGGACCCAGCGGGCGGTGGACGCCTTCCGGCTCTGGCTGCGGGAGAAGGGGCGGCGGACCGCAGCAGCAGGGGCCATGGTGATCGGCCTCCTGCTGCTGGTACGCGGTCTGCTCGAGCTGGTGCTCTAGCCGGCTATTTGACGAATTCGCGGACTTCTTTGTAGACGGTTTCGTCCGTGGTCAGAGCGGCGTGCGTCATGCACGCGGTTTTGTGGTTCGTCGCGCCGCTGAGG
>JBQCEW010000163.1:0-3623 GCA_051959815.1 Solirubrobacterales bacterium | reverse complement strand
CGAACGCGTGGAGAGCGCGCTGCGCGGCGCCGCCCTCTGGGACGAGGTGAAGGACCGCCTCAAGGACAGCGCCCTCGGTCTCTCCGGTGGCCAGCAGCAGCGGCTCTGCATCGCCCGCGCGATCGCGATCGAGCCCGACGTACTGCTCCTCGACGAGCCGGCCTCCGCCCTCGACCCGATTGCCACCGGCGCGATCGAGGACCTGATGCACAGCCTCAAAGGCCGCTTCACGATCGTCATCGTCACTCACAACATGCAGCAGGCTGCGCGGGCCAGCGACGTCACCGCGTTCTTCAACATCGAGGGCACCGGCCGGCCCGGGCACCTGGTCGAGGTCGGCGCGACCGAGGAGATCTTCACCAAACCCCAGAAGCAGGAGACCGAGGACTACGTCAGCGGTCGCTTCGGCTGAGGGGGGGTAGACGATGCCTGAAGTGGCGCGCGCCGAATACCTGGAGGAACTGGCCAACCTGGAGGCGAGCGCGCTGGGCGGGCTCGACCTCGTCAACGGAGCGCTGACGCGGACGATGGAAGCGGTCGAGCACCAGGACGTCGAGCTGGCGCAGCTGGTGGTCGCTGACGACGACCGCATCGACGGCCGCTACCTCGAGGTGCACCAGGCGCTGATCACGCTGCTGGCGACGCAGTCGCCGGTGGCGACCGACCTGCGGCTGATCTCCTCACTGCTGCACGTGCTGAAGAACGTCGAGCGGATGGGCGACCAGTGCGTGAACGTCTGCAAGATGATCCCGATCTCCGGCAACGAGCCGCCGGCCGACGAGGAGATGGTGCAGCTCATCCTCACCATGGGGCGGCACACGAAGGCGCTGATCGTGCAGGCGAAGCGAGCCTTCGAGGAGCGCGACGTGGAGATGGCACAGGACCTGGTGCGCCAGGACGACGTCGTCGACAGCCTCAACCGCGACTGCTTCCGGCTGGCGCTGGAGATCGGCGACGACGCTGACAAGCGAGAGTGGGCGATGACGATGCTGCTGGCGGCGCGGGCGCTGGAGCGGACGGCGGATAACGCGGTGGATATCGGCGAGCAGGTCGCCTTCGTGGTCACGGGGCTGTTCCGGGAGTTCGAGGACGCGTCGCATCCTTCCTAGCCGCGTGTGAGATCCGGTGGCCCTGGGAAGATGCAGGGATACCCGTGACCCTCTGCGCCGCCATAGACATCGGCTCCAACACGACGCGCCTGCTTGTTGCGGAGCCCGTGGACGGGCAGCTGAAGAAGGTGATGGAGCAGCGGGCTTATACGCGGATCGGCAAGGCGGTCGATGCCGAGGGAGCGATTCTGGTCGAGAAGATCGAGGAGGTCGGCGACGTCGTCGGGACGCAGGTGCGGTTGGCGCAGGAGCTGGGGGCGGAGGAGATCCGGGCCGTAGCCACCGCCGCGATTCGCGAGGCGACGAACGGCGACGCGGTCGCCGAGGCGATCGGGCGCGCGGCCGGGGTCCCGATCGAGGTCCTGCCCGAGGAGGAGGAGGGGCGCCTCTCCTTCATCGGCGCCACTAAGACGCTGGGTCACCCGGCCGACGGGCTGATCGGCGTCGTCGACATCGGCGGCGGCTCCACCGAGGTCATCCTCGGCACCGTTTCCGAGGGCGTGCAAAGCGTTCGCTCCTGGCCGGTCGGTTCGGGCAACCTCGCCGAGGAGCTGATCGGCTCCGACCCGCCTTCGGCGGCGGAGATCCGCCGCATCCGCGACCGCATCGACGACATCTTCGAAGACGTCGAGTTCGAGCAACCCGCTCAGGCCGTCGCTGTCGGCGGCTCCGCCACCTCGCTGCGCCGCATCGTCGGCACCGTCCTCGAGTACGAGACGCTGGAGCGCGGCATCCGCGTCCTCTGTGGCGACCCCGCAACCGACGTCGGCCGCCGCTTCGAGCTCGACCCCCAGCGCGTCCGCATCCTCCCCACCGGCGTCCTCCTCCTGGAGAAGATCTCCGACCTCCTCGGCCAACCCCTCCAGATCGGCAAGGGCGGCCTCCGCGAGGGCGTCATCCTCGACCTCCTCAACGGCGACCGCGTCGCGGCTTAGAGGAATTCAAGGAGGGCGAGCTCCCGGCGTTCGCGGGCACGAGCACGCTCTTCCTGCCTCTTTTCGCTTTCCTTGTGCATGCGCAAAAGCTCTTCGGCTTTTGCGGGTAGGTACCGCACCACCCTGAGCGCGGCCTCGAAGTCGAGCACTTCCGAGACATCCGCGAGCCGGCGGGCCAAGTCTCGTTGCTCCTGTTCATTCATGGTTTCAACCTACTGTTAGTCACTTACTGTCACCCATCCTCTCCTCTATGTGCTTGACCTCCGCCTCGGTATTTCTCAACTCGCCTGCAAGCTGGCTGATGGTCTTTTCCAGCTTTTCTATTGCCGCTTCGTTCAGTCGCTCCGTCTGATTGGCCTCCTCCACAAATCGCGCGCCGCGAACTGAGATCTCAATTGGCAATCGCCCGCGGATCAGCCCTGAGAACGCGGGAGTGATCAGTAAGAGGCCGCTGTAGAAGACGAGGAGAGCGATCTCCAGTCGATAGAGGCCGGCTTGCTGGAAGGCAATGGCCGGCAGATCCTCGGGAACTGGGACTACGGCGCAAGCGACAAAGGCAGTGCACAGAGCAACGCCAATGAGAGCTCGGATCAGCTGGCGGGTGTGGTGCACGGCCATACCCGGAGAAGCTCTGGCGTCCATGAATCTCTCCCCCTCCGGAAGAGAGGATGGCCGCATTCTCCGTCTTTTCACATCTCCCGCCCGCGGGTGCCGAACCCTGTGGGGGACAAGAGAGACCGAGATAGGGAGAGCACCGATGACTTCCCGTGTTGATTTGCATTGCCATTCGACCGCGTCGCATTTTTCGAAGCTGGGCGTTCAGCGATCGCTGGGGTTGCCGGAGTGCGCGACGCCGCCGGAGGAGGTCTACGCGCTGGCCAAGCGGCGCGGCATGGACTTCGTCACGATCACCGACCACGACACGATCGACGGCTGTCTCGAGTTGGCCGGCCGTCCCGACTGCTTCATCTCCGAGGAGCTGACCGCCCGCTTCGCCGGCGAGCCCCAGGCGGTGCACGTCCTCTGTTACGGGATCACTCCCGGAGACCACGAGTGGCTGCAGGCGCATTCCGGCGATGTCGAAGCCTGCGCCGCCTACCTTCACGAGCGGGGGATCGTCTGTGCGCTGGCACACCCGTTCTTCAACGTCGCCGCGCCGCTAACCCGGCGCCACCGGCGGCGACTGGCGGAGCTGTTCCCGATCTGGGAGGTCCGCAACGGCTCTCGGGCTGCCGAGCTCAACATGCCTGCCGCCATCTACATCGAGACCCATGGCGGCACCGGCATCGGCGGTTCCGACGACCATGCCGGCGTCGACATCGGCCGCACCTTCACCGAGGCACCCGCGGCCGAGACGCCGGAAGAGTTTCTCGCCCACTTGCTGCGCGGCGACGCCGAAGCGGGTGGGGAGCAGGGCAGCGCGGCCAAGTGGGCGCATGCGGCGATGGCGCTGGCTACTCGGGCTCTGGCGTCGGGGGACGTGGGGGGGGCCCCCCGCGGCCACCACCCGGGGGGGGGCCGGGCGCGGGAACCCCCCCACCCCCCCCCCCGGACTTATTTTAAAATCCCCGTCAGCCCA
>JBQCEW010000162.1:0-9695 GCA_051959815.1 Solirubrobacterales bacterium | reverse complement strand
CGCGCGCGGGTGTAGGAGACCATCAGCGAGCCGAGCACGGCGACCACGCACATCGCCGCCGCGAAGGAGCGCCCTTCGACCGCGAAGTAACCGGCGACGGCGGCGAGCACGATCCCCTCCTCGATCCGGTCCAGCGTCGAGTCGAGGAAGGCGCCGAACAGCGTTCCCTTGCCCGACATCCGCGAGTAGCGCCCGTCGAGCGTGTCGCAGACCGAGCCGAGGACGAAAGCGACGCCGGCGAGGAAGAAGAGTCGCTGGGTGACGAGGAAGGCGGCGATGAGGTTGCCGAGCAGGCCGACCATCGAGATCGCGTTCGGGGTCAGGCGCGACTCGATCAGACGCTCGCGCGCGTAGGCCCGCAGCTCCTGCCCGTTGCGGGCGCTCGCGCGACTGCTGCGCCGGGGCGGCGCCGAAGGTCCCATCGCAGCTCAGGCTATTACGCCTCGGCCTCGCGCGGGGCGGGGCGCCAGGTGTCGCGCTGCGGAAACGGGCTGCGCCACCCCCAGGCCTCGGGCCTGACACGGGCGAGGGCGCCCTGGGCGATCGCGAAGGCGCTGGCGGCGACGAGCCAGCCGAGGGCGGCGTCGAGCCAGTAGTGGTTGGCGGTGACGATCACCACCCAGGTGATCAGGATCGGCCAGAAGCCCCACCAGGCTTTCGACCACCAGTTGCGAGAGACGGCGACCCCGGTGACGCCGATCATCATCGCGAAGGCGCAGTGCATGCTCGGCACCGCCGCGTAGGGGTTGATGAAGACCTTCGCCAGGGTCGAATCGTGGTTGACGCTGGAGAAGTCGGTGATCGTGTCGACGAAGCCATGCTCGGGGAACATCCGCGGCGGCGCCGTCGGGAAGCCGATGTAGCCGATCAGCGCCAGCCCCATCGAGACCACGAACATGTTGCGCACGAAGTAGTAGGACTGGTTGCGGAAGAGGTAGAGCCAGACCAGGAAGCCGAGCGCGATCGAGAACTGGGCGTTCAGGTAGAGCTGGTTGGCGAGGTCGATCAGCCAGTGGGCAGGCAGGAACGCCGCTTGGAGGCTGGGCTCGAAGAAGGTGTGGGTCGACTGCTCGAAATTGATGACCTGGGCGCCGTGGGCGATCGCGTCGGCCCGGGTGGAGTCGGCGACGCCGCGCGCGAGCTCGTAGAGAGCGTCGACCCCTGCGAGGACCGCGATCTGGCGGCCGGCATCGCCCCACCCCTTGGGCAGCTTGGCTCCTATGGCGGCAACAGCTCGAGACACGGAACACCTGATTGTAACCCGCGGGTTAACGGCCGCGGAAGCGCCTGAAGGCCCAAACTCGTGGTTCCTTTGTCGTCTATGCCCGGACAAAGGAACCACGCGATTACTAGTGTCCCGCGCGATGGCTTGGAGGCGACCTCAACGGCGGCGGGTGCTGGCGATTCGGGACCGGTTGCGGGAGATGTACGGGGTGCCGGAGGAGGAGCCGCACGGGCACCCGATCGCCGAGCTGGTCAAGACCGTCCTCTCCCAGCACACCAACGACCGCAACCGCGACAAAGCCTTCGCGGCGCTGCGCGAGCGCTTCCCGACCTGGGAGGAGGTGCGCGACGCGCCGGTCTCCGAGGTCGAGGAGGCGATCCGCCCCGGCGGTCTGGCCAAGCAGAAGGCGCCGCGGATCCAGGCGATCCTCGAACAGCTCGGCGAGCCGCCTGACCTTGACTGGACCGAGAACGCCTCCCGCGAGGAGTCGCTCGGGTTCCTGCTCGGGCTGCCCGGCGTCGGCCGCAAAACCGCCGCCTGCGTATTGATCTTCACCTGGGGGATCCCGGAGATCCCGGTCGACGTCCACGTCCACCGCGTCGGCGGCCGGCTCGGCCTCTTTCCGGCCAAGGCCTCCTTCGAGCGCGCTCACGACGAGATGCTGGCGATCGTGCCGCCGGAGGACGCCCACGAGCTGCACGTCAACCTGATCCGCCACGGGCGCGCCGTCTGCCGGCCAAAACCGCGCTGCGGGGAGTGTGCACTGCGGCGCATGTGCCCGTGGTACCGGGAGAACCGCGCGGGGGGACACGCCAGTAGTATGCGCGCCGCTAAATGAGCAAGCGCACCTTCATCTGGTTCGGGATTCTCGTCCTCGTCCTCGCGGTGGCCATCCCGTGGCTGGCTTTCCGCTCCAAGGGCGACGCCGCCAACGGCGAGCAGCAGGTCCCCGCCAGCCTCAAGAGCGGCCAGGAACTGTTCCAGATCAACTGCGGGACCTGCCACACGCTCTACTCGGCCGGGACGGATGGGAACTACGCCCCCAACCTGGACGAACTGCTCGCGCCCTCGGGCCCGGCGGAAGGCAGCTCGATCAAATCCCTCGAAGGACGCGTCCTCAACGCGGTCGAAAACGGGGTCAACAGCGGCACCCCCGGCCGCATGCCCGCCGGCATCCTCGGCAAAGAGCAGGCCGAAGAAGTAGCCGAATTCGTCGCTCGGACGGCCGGCGAAGGCTGAGCGCAGGGGAGGGAGGCGGCTTCCACCGCCCCCCTCACAATCGCTTAGTGCTGGAACCGCAGGGCGCTGAAGAGCCCGGCGTGGTCGGAGTCCCAGAAGCCGTTGACCGGCAGCAGCCCGGTTACCTCCGAGCGCTCCAGGGTGATGTCCGCCGGATCGTTGGTCATCACGTGGTCGACTTGGTGGTCGAAGTCGGAGACGCTGCCCCCGGCTCCGACCGCGAGCAGGCTCGAGTTGAGGCAGCAGCCGAGCGGGTCATTGGTGCTGCGCTCGACCAGGCCCGCTTCGAGCAGGGCCCGGTAGGCCTGCTGGTCGCCCGGTGAAACGGTGTCGTCGTCGGAGTTGAGGTCGCCGACGAGGACGACCGGCAGGCTGCCCGTGGCCGGACCGCCCGGCGCGACCAGCTCCGCCGCCTGCTGAGCGCGGATGCTCGGCACCAGCGCCGCCGGATCGAACGACTCCAGGTGGGTGTTGACGAAGCGGAACCAGTGGCTGCCGCGCACCCTCGCGTCGGTCGCCGTCCAGCCGCGTTTGATCGTCAGCGGTTTGCCGAGGATCGGTACCTGCAGCAGGGCTTTGAAGTTCCCCGACTGCGGGTTCGCGGTCTCCACGCCGGCACCGTGGCGGGCGAGGATCACGTCGCGCATCGTCAGGCGGCCGTTGATCTCGGCGTTGGGAATCGCCGGGTTCGGGCCGTCCCCCGGAACGCCGTTCTCGTCGGCGGGCGCCTCGAGGTCGAACTCGGGCTGGACGACGACGACTTCGTAGCGGTCCGGACCGGGGCCCTTGTTCAGCTGCGCCAGCAGTTCCTTCAAGTAGTCATAGCGGACCGTCGTGGCGGTCGGTTCGCCGGTCAGCACCGGCGTCAGGCTCGGCGCCCCGGTGCGCCACAGCGCGACCTCCTGCAGGCCGACCAGGTCGGGTTCCTCGGAGAGGATCTCGTGCGCCAGTCCCTTTGCCCGGGTCGGGAAGTTGTTCGCGGTGACTTCGCGCAGGATCTGGCCGTTGGCCGCGACGAAGGCTTCCAGGCTCGGTGCCCCGATCGCCGGCGCCAGGTCCGCGCCAAGGTAGAGGTTGCGGGTCATCACGTTGACGACCTTGCCTTTGCCGTTGTCGTCGTGGCCGTCCTGCTTCGCGGCCGCGACGCCCGGCAACAGCAAGGCCAGGACCGCCACTGCGGCTATCGCCGGCATCTGCAGCCAGCGGATCGATGCAGTACTCAAGTTCTTCCTCCTCTTCCAGGTTCCGCCCCCTGCGGAACCGATTGGTCGAGGCGCCTCCCCTTGCGCGCTCACTATAGGGACCATCCGGAGGCCGCTTGGCAATCCAAACATGATCTGCCATACTGCCACTTAGATTTTTAGAGCTTCATCAATGGAACCCCAAACATTCCCTGGAGGTAGGCGTAAAAGTGGCAAAGACGATCGGTATCGACCTCGGCACGACCAACTCGTGCGTCGCGGTGATGGAGGGCGGCGAGCCCACCGTTCTGGAGAACGCCGAGGGCGGGCGCACGACCCCGTCGGTCGTCGCGTTCACCGAGAGCGGCGAGCGCCTCGTCGGCACCGTCGCCAAACGGCAGGCGGTGATGAACCCGGAGAACACGATCTTCTCGATCAAGCGGTTCATGGGCCGCAAGGAGTCGGAAGTCAAAGAGGAGGAGACGATCGTCCCGTACAAGGTCGAGGCCGGCCCCAACGGCGACGTCCGCGTCGACGCCCGCGGCAAGCAGTACAGCCCGCCGGAGATCAGCGCGATGATCCTCCAGAAGCTGAAGGCCGACGCCGAAGCGAAGCTCGGCGACACCGTCGACAGCGCGGTGATCACCGTCCCCGCCTACTTCAACGACGACCAGCGGCAGGCGACCAAGGACGCCGGCAAGATCGCCGGGCTCGACGTCAAGCGGATCATCAACGAGCCGACCGCCGCCTCTCTCGCCTACGGGCTCGACAAAGAGGAGAGCGACCACTCGATCCTCGTCTTCGACCTCGGCGGCGGCACCTTCGACGTCTCGGTGCTGGAAATCGGCGCCGGCGTCTTCGAGGTGAAAGCGACCGCCGGCGACAACCACCTCGGCGGCGACAACTGGGACAAAGCGATCGTCGAGTGGCTGGTGGCGGAGTTCAAGCGCGACCAGGGCGTCGATCTCTCCCAGGACAAAAACTCGCTGCAGCGCCTCTACGAGGCCGCCGAGAAGGCGAAGATCGAGCTCTCCTCGACCCAGGAGACGCAGATCAACCTGCCCTTCATCACCGCGGTCGAGGGGCAACCGAAGCACCTCGACCTCAAGCTGTCGAGATCCAAGCTGAACGAGCTGACCGGCGACCTGCTCGACCGCGTGGTCGGGCCGGTGAAACAGGCGCTGGCCGACGCCGACACGACGGTCGACCACGTCGTCCTCGTCGGCGGCATGACCCGGATGCCGGCGGTCCGCGAGAAGGTCAAAGAGCTGACCGGCAAGGAGCCGCACCAGGGCGTCAACCCGGACGAGGTCGTGGCGGTCGGCGCGGCGATCCAGGCAGGCGTGCTCGCCGGCGACGTCAAGGACGTGCTGCTGCTCGACGTCACCCCGCTGACGCTGGGGATCGAGACCAAAGGTGGCGTGATGACGAAGCTGATCGAGCGCAATACGACGATCCCGACGAAGAAGTCGGAGGTCTTCTCGACCGCCGACGACAACCAGCCGTCGGTGGAGATCCACGTGCTCCAAGGCGAGCGCGAGATGGCCAGCGGCAACAAGAGCCTGGGCAAATTCCAGCTCACCGGCATCCCGCCGGCGCCGCGCGGCATCCCGCAGATCGAGGTCACCTTCGACATCGACGCCAACGGGATCATCAACGTCAGCGCCACCGACAAAGGCACCGGCAAAGAACAGAAGATCGAGATCAAATCCGGCTCCGGGCTCTCCGACGAGGAAATCCAGAGCATGGTCTCGGATGCCGAGGCACACGCTGAGGAGGACCGGAAGCAGCGGGAGTTGGCGGAGGCGCGCAACCTTGCCGAGAACTCGGCCTATCAGGCGGAGAAAGCGATCGACGAGGCGGGCGACAAAGTCGACGACTCCTCGAAGGAGGACGTGCGGAGCGCCGTCAAGGACGTGCGAGACTCGTTGGAGAGCGGCTCTAAAGAGGAGCTGGACTCGAAGGTCGAGGCTCTGAATACCGCGATGACCAAAGTCTCCGAGCAGCTCTACGCGGCGGCTTCGGCTGAGGAGGCGGCTGACGGTGCTGGCGCCGACGGTGCTGCCTCCGATGAGGAGGAGGTCGTGGACGCTGAGGTTGTGGACGAGGAGGGCAAATGAGTCCTTCCCAGGAGGACCAGCTGAGGGACGAGAGCGCTGAGCCCGCGGGTCCTGCCGCCGCAGGGGACCCACCATCCCCTGCAACTGCGCAGGGGATGGTCCCCCCTACGACGTCACCCCCGGGAGACGCCGCTGAGCAGGACGACGGCTCACGTGAGGTCGAGCAGGACTTCGACGCGCTGCTGGCTGACGCTAACCAGCAGAAGGAGGAGTACCTCGAATTGGCTCGGAGGACCAAAGCTGATTTCGAGAATTTCCGCAAGCGTGTGGCCGGGGACATCCAGGCTGCGCAGGCGCGGGGGAAGATCGAAGTGGCTCGGGAAGTGATCGATGCCGTTGACAACCTTGAGCGGGCGCTCGCGGCTGCTGACGGTAGTGGCGAGGAGCTCCGGGCTGGGGTCGAGATGGTGCTTGGCGGGCTGCGCGAGTCGCTGAAGCGAAATGGGATCGACGTAGTCGATCCCAAAGGGGAGAAGTTCGATCCGACTAAGCACGAGGCTCTTTCGACTCAGCCTGTGGAGGGGATCGAGAGTGGGGTCGTGGTCGAGGTGATGCAGAAGGGCTATGCGCTGGGCGACCAGTTGGTTCGGCCGGCGCGGGTTGTGGTGAGCAGCTAGGAGGGCCGTGGCGGACGAGCTTTACAAGACGTTGGGCGTCTCCAAGAAGGCGTCCGAGGACGAGATCAAGAAGGCTTATCGGAAGCTTGCTCGGAAGTACCACCCCGATCGGAATCCGGGGGACGAGGAGGCGGAGGACAAGTTCAAGGAGATCTCCGCCGCTTATGACGTTCTTGGCGATCCGGAGAAGCGGAAGGAGTACGACGAGGTTGGCGCCTTCGCGGGCTTCGGCGGGTTCGGCGGCGGCCAGGGACCGTTCCCGGGTGGCGGGGCCGGGCCCAGCGGCTTTGGCGGCTTCGACTTCGGCGACATCCTTGGCTCGGTCTTCAACCGCGGCGGTGGCCGTACTCAGACGCAGCAGGTGCGGGGGCGGGACCTCGAGACCGAGGTGCCGCTGACGTTCGACCAAGCGATCAACGGGGCGCAGATCAGCGTCACCGTGCCTAAGTCTTCGCGCTGCGCGACCTGCCACGGGAGCGGCGCCAAACCGGGGACCGCGCCGACCACTTGCCCGCGCTGCGAAGGGCGCGGGGTCGAGTCGCAGGGGCAGGGGCTGTTCTCGATCAGCCAGCCCTGTCCGCAGTGCGGCGGCTCCGGCCAGGTGATCGAAGATCCCTGCCCGACCTGCGGCGGCTCCGGCCTCACCCAGCAGACCAAGCGCTACAAAGTCAACGTCCCCGCCGGGGTCAAGGACGGCACCCGGATCCGCCTCGCCGGCAAGGGCGAGGACGGTCCCCGCGGCGGCCCGCCCGGCGACCTCTACGTGACCACCCGCGTCGCCTCCTCCCCGGTCTTCAAACGACTGGACGACGGCAACCTCGAGGTGGCGGTGCCGATCTCGGTCCCGGAGGCGCTGCGCGGCGGCACGATCGAGGTGCCGACCCTCAACGGCACGAAGAAGATCAAAGTCGCGCCGGGGACCAAGCACGGGACGATCCAGCGCTTGCGCGGCGAGGGCCCGCCGAAGAAAAGCGGCGGCCATGGCGACATCCGCTACCGGCTCGAGATCGCGGTGCCGAAAGACCTCAGCGACGAGCAGCACGAGGCGGTCGACAAACTCGCCGAGACGCTGAACGGCGGCGACCCGCGGGCCGAGCTGCTGCGGAAGGCGGCGCGCTGATGGCCACCTACCGCCGCCGCGTCAAAGCAACCTTCGACCAGGACCAGGGCGTGTTCATGATCTCGGTCGCCGCCGAACTGGCGGAGATGCACCCCCAGACGCTGCGGATGTACGAGCAGCGCGGGCTGATCGCGCCGAAACGCTCGCCGAAAAACACCCGCCTCTACTCCCAGCGCGACGTCGAGCGGCTGCGGCGGATCCAGCAGATGGCCGCCGAAGGGCTGAACCTGGCCGGGGTGGAAACGGTGCTGGCGCTGGAAGGACAGGTGCGGAAGCTGCGGGCCGAGGTCGAACGGCTGCGCAAACGACTGGAGGAAGTCGAAACGAGCGGACACGGCAACGGGAAGGACGAGGGCTGATGCAGGCGGACAGGTTCACGGTCAAATCGCAGGAAGCGGTGGCGGCGGCGCAGGATCTGGCACGTACGCGGCGCAACCCCGAGATCGCCTCCGCCCACCTGCTGCTGGCGCTGCTCGACCAGGCCGAATCGATGGCGATCCCGGTCCTGCAGCGGGTCGGCTCGGACCCGGCGACGGTACGGGCGCAGGCCAACGAGGCGGTCGGCTCGCTGCCGACGCTGAGCGACGCCGGCGGCGATCCGGGCATGTCCTCGAACCTGGCCCGCGTCATCCGCAGCGCCGAGCAGGAGATGGCGAAGTTCGGCGACAGCTACATCACCGTCGGCCACCTGCTGCTGGCGCTGGCCGAGGACGGCTCCGGCGTCTCCGACCTGCTGCCCGACCGGGCCGAGCTGGAGCGCGCGGTCAAGGCCGTCCAGGGCCCGGCGAAAGTGACCTCGCCCAACGCCGAGGACAACGCGCAGGCGCTGGAGAAATTCGGCCGCGACCTCACCGCCGAGGCGGAGAGCGGCAAGCTCGATCCGGTGATCGGGCGCGACGAGGAGATCCGCCGCGTCATCCAGGTTCTCTCCCGCCGGACCAAGAACAACCCGGTGCTGATCGGCGACCCCGGCGTCGGCAAGACGGCGATCGTCGAGGGGCTGGCGCAGCGGATCGTCAAGGGCGACGTGCCCGAGAGCCTGCGCGACCGGCGCGTAATCGCGCTCGACATCGGCTCGCTGCTGGCCGGCTCTAAATACCGCGGCGAGTTCGAGGAGCGGCTGAAAGCTGTCCTCAATGAGGTGCAGCAGGCCGAGGGCCAGATCGTCCTCTTCCTCGACGAGCTCCACACGATCGTCGGCGCCGGCGCCGCCGAAGGCGCGGTCGACGCCGCCAACCTGCTGAAGCCGATGCTGGCGCGCGGCGAGCTGCGCGCGGTCGGCGCGACCACGCTCGACGAGTACCGCAAGCACATCGAGAAGGACGCGGCGCTGGAGCGGCGCTTCCAGCCGGTCCTGGTCGGCGAGCCCGACATGAACGACACGATCGCGATCCTGCGCGGGTTGAAGGAGCGCTACGAAAACCACCACGGCGTCCGCATCGCCGACTCGGCGATCGTCGCCGCGGCGACCCTCTCGGAGCGCTACATCGCCGACCGCTTCCTCCCCGACAAGGCGATCGACCTGATCGACGAGGCCGCCTCGCGGCTGAAGATCGAGATCGACTCGGTGCCGACCGAGATCGACGAGGTCGAGCGGCGGATCCAGCAGCTCGAGATCGAGCGCCAGGCGCTGAAGAAAGAGACCGACGAGGCCTCCAGGCAGCGGCTGGAGGCGCTCGAAGAGGACCTCGCCAACCTGCGCGAGGAAGCGGCCGAGCTGCGCACCCGTTGGCAGAACGAGAAAGAGCCGATCGAGCAGATCAACGCCGCCAAGGCCGAGCTGGAGGAGGCGCGGCAGGAGGTCGAGCGGGCCGAACGGGAGACCGACCTGGAGCGCGCCGCCGAACTCAAATTCGGCCAGATCCCCGAGCTGGAGGAGAAAGTCTCCGAGCAGGAAGCGCGGCTGGAGGAGGTCCACGCCGGCGGCGGCACGATGCTCGCCGACGAAGTCACCGAGGAAGACGTGGCCGAGGTCGTCGCCAAATGGACCGGGATCCCGGTCAGCCGCCTGATGGAGGGCGAGGTGCAGAAGCTGATTCAGATGGAGGAGCGGCTGCACGACCGGGTGATCGGCCAGGACGAGGCGATCTCCGCCGTCTCCAACGCACTGCGGCGCTCGCGCGCTGGGCTCTCGGACCCGAGCCGGCCGATCGGCAGCTTCCTCTTCCTCGGCCCGACGGGGGTCGGCAAGAC
>JBQCEW010000161.1:0-2648 GCA_051959815.1 Solirubrobacterales bacterium | reverse complement strand
CGGCGGCGCGGCGGGTGCTGTCGGGGACTTCGATCGAGCCGCCGGGGCCGGAGAGGTTGCATTCTTCCTTCGGGCGGCTGCAGAGGACGTGGGTGTTGGAGCTGCCGCCGATCGCCGCGGAGAGGACTAGCTGCGGCATCGTCAGGAAGCCCATGTCGCTGACGAACGCTTTCGGCGCCTCCCAGCCGATGATCGGGCCGTGGATGAAGTTGTAGGGGAGGCGGAGGGGGTCGGTGAGGCGGTCTTTGATCCCGTTGATCACCGCCTGCTGCGCCTTCGCCCGATCGAGGTCGTTGTAGCCCAAGGTGTAGGCGCTCTTGCCCGGGCCGGGGCATTCGCTCGGCTCGCGGATGCGCGAGTAGGCGAGCGCCTTCTGCCCGTCGAGCGTGTTCTCGCCCTTCTTCAGGTGCAGGGTGATCCCGCCCTGGCCGTGGCCGGCGCCGCCGGAGATTTCGGCGCAGAGCTTGTGCGGCAGGTTCACTTCGACCCCGCCGACGGCGTCGATCAGGTCTTCGAAGCCGGTGAAGTCGACGATCGCGACGTGGTCGATCTTGATCCCGAGGAACTGTTCGACAGTCTTGATCTGCAGGGCGGCGCCGCCGTAGGCGAAGGCTGCGTTGATTTTCGTCGGCGCGTTGCCGGGGATTTCGGCGAAGGTGTCGCGGGGGATCGAGAGTTTGCGGAAGGCGCCGCCGCCGGCGCGGATCAGCATCAACGTGTCGGCCCGGAACTGTCCCTGTTCGCAACCGTCGTGGGGGGCGTCGCCGCGGGCCTGCTGGTCGAAGCACTTCTGCGAGGGCGCCGCGCCCGGTTCCTTCGAGTCCGGCGGCCGGGCGTCGGTGCCGAGGACGAGGATCGTCTGCGCGCTCGGCAGCAGGAAGGGGTTGCCGTGCAGGGCGTCGCCGGCTTCGCTGGAGAGCTTGAAGGACTGGATCTGGGCCGAGACGGCGAAGGCGAGGAAGCTAAGAAGGATCCATCCCAGGGCGGCCAAGGCAAGCCATTTGAGGACCCGGCGCGGGTTGACCCGCGAGCGCTCGGGCGGCGGCAGGCCCGGCTCGTCCCGCTTGTGGCGGCGCCATGAAGGCAACCTTGCACGGTCCCGCAAGCCGGACAGATCCGCGCCTTTCAGGCGCGAAAACAGCCCCCGGCGGGAGCGATAGACGTTGTATTCGGGCGGCTCTGGGGGCCGCTGCTCGCCGTCGGGCGTCATGAAGGGCTAGAAATCATGGCGATGCGCTCGGTCCTTCGCCTTAAACCCCCCGGTTCCTGTGAGTAGCGCCGAGACGATCGGAGTCGATCTCGGCGGCACGAAGATGCTCGTCGGCGTCCTCGCCGACACCGAGCCGCTTTACGAGCAGCGCGAGGCCTCCAAGGGCCAGACCGAGGACGAGCTGGTCGAGCTACTGGTCCGCGAGATCGAAGAGGCGCGGGAGGCGCGGCCGGATGTCGCTGCGGTCGGGCTGGGGATTCCGGCGACGATCGACCACGAGCGCGGGCTTGCCGTCGCCGCCGTCAACCTGCCGCTCTCGAACCTGCCGATCCGGGATCTGGTCTCCGAGCGGACCGGGCTGCCGGTCTTCGTCGACAACGACGGCAACGTCGCGGCGCTGGCCGAGTACCTCTACGGCGCCGCGCAGGGCAAGCCGGACACGGTGATGCTGACGGTCGGCACCGGGATCGGCGGCGGCCTCATCCTCCGCGGCGAGATCTATCGCGGCTCGACCGGGGCCGGGGCCGAGCTCGGCCACGTCGTCATCCAGGCCGACGGGCCGCCGTGCCAGGGGAGCTGCCCGAACCACGGCTGCGTCGAGGCGCTGGCTTCGGGGACGGCGCTCGGGCGCGAGGGCAGGGCTGCGGCGGAAGCTGCGCCGGACTGGCTGCTCGGCCAGGCGCTCGCCGTGGGCTAGGAGGTCGACGGGCGAGTCGTCACCGAAGCAGCACTGGCCGGGGACGAGACGGCGATCGGCGTCTTCGACCTGATCGGCAGTCGCCTCGGCGTCGCCTGCGCCAGCTTCGTCAACGTCTTCCAGCCCGACGCGATCGTCGTCGGCGGCGGCGTCATCGCCGCCGGGGATCTGCTGCTGGAGCCGGCCCGGCGCGAGGTGCGCGAACGGGCGCTGAAGCCGATGGACGAGACGCCGATCCTGGAAGCGACCCTCGGCAACGACGCCGGGATGATCGGCGCCGCGGCGCTGGCGCGGACCGAACTGGCGAAAGCCGGCCCGGAGCTGGCAAAGGACGGCGGCTGATGCCCGGTTGCCTCGTCGTCTGCCCGACGCCGATCGGCAACCTCGACGACGTCTCGCCGCGCGTGCGCGACGCGCTGGTCGGCTCCGACTTCATCGCTTGCGAGGACACGCGCAAGACGGGCGCGCTACTCGACCGCCTGCGGATCCGGCCGCATCCCCGCTTGGTCTCCTTCCACGAGGGCAACGAATCGACCCGGGCGCTGGAGCTGGCGCAGCGGATCGAGCGCGGCGACGTCGTCGCGCTGGTCTCCGACGCCGGCATGCCGGCGATCTCCGACCCCGGCTTTCGGCTCGTTCGGCGCTGCATCGAACGCAGCCTCGAGGTCGTCGTCCTGCCAGGCCCCTCGGTGGTGCCGGTCGCACTCGTCGCCTCCGGGCTGCCGACCGACAAATGGCGCT
>JBQCEW010000160.1:0-4257 GCA_051959815.1 Solirubrobacterales bacterium | reverse complement strand
CCTCGGTCCATCACCTGGCTGCGGTTCTCCGGCCGGACCTTGAAGCGGCGCAACTGCTCGTCGCCGACGGCCTCGAAGACGAAGCCGACCAGGAAGACCACCACGCCCGGGATGACCGCCTCCCCGAGGGCGCCGCCCTGGTGGGCGGCGGAGAACGGGCTGACCGGGGACGAGGAGGTGCGGCGGATCATGGTCGAGGTCGGCGAACCGACCTGGGGCCGGGCCTGGGAGCGCATGTACGACGCGCTCGGCGGCAATCCCTGGGCGGCGATGCCCTCCCTTCACTTCGCCACCTCGCTGCAGGCCGCGCTCGCGCTCTCCGAAGCGGGCAGGGTCGAGGGGGCGGCCGGCTGGGCCTACGCCGGGACCCTCGGTTTCGCCCTCGTCTACCTCGGCGAGCACTACGTCACCGACCTGCTTGCCGGCGCCGCCCTTGTGGCCGCCGTGCGCGGGGGCGAGCCGGTCGTAGAACCCCTCGTACGCGGGGTAAACGGGGTGCTGCAGCGCCTGGAGAGAATCGCGAGCGGGTAGTTTCTAAACGGTGTCTCAGGAGGACGCGGCAAACGGAAGCGGTCGCTTCAACGAGCTGCCGATCTTCACGACGAGGCGGATCGTCCAGACGGTCGTCCTCGTCCTCGTCCTCCTGGTCGCGATCTACTTCCTCTTCCCCAAGCTGGTTGGGCTCGGCGACGCCCTCAGCCGGCTCGATGACGCCGATCCGATCTGGATCGCCGTCGCCGTCGCCCTCAACGTCGCCGCTTATGCGACCTACATCGCCCTCTTCAAAGCGGTGGTCGGCGGCGACGCGCTGCGGCTGACCTGGCGCGAGACCTACGAGATCAACATGGCCGGCGTCGCCGGCACCCTGCTCTTTTCCGCCGGCGGCGCTGGTGGGGTGGCGGTCACCTACTGGGCGCTGCGCAAGGCGGGGATGCGGCGCCGGGACGTCGGCCGCCGCATGATCGCCTTCGTCTCCCTCCACTACGTCTTCTATCCGATCGCCCTCATCCTCTTCGGGATCCTGCTGCGGACCGGGGTAATGAACGGCAAGGGCTCGGTCGAGCTGACGATCGTCCCCGCCGCGGTCGCCGGCCTGCTGTTGATCCTCGGTGTCCTGATCACGTTGATCCCGGCCGACGCCGAGGAGCGCCTGGCCCGCTTCGCCCCCAACGAGCGCTCGCGGCAGATCCTCGAGAACGTTGGCAAATTCCCGGCCACGCTCGGGGAAGGGTTCCGCTTCGCCCTCGGCCTTTTCACCCATCCCTCCCGCGGCGGCCTCGCGGTGCTGGGCGCCGCCGGCTTCTGGGCTTTCAGCATCGGCGTCCTCTGGGCCTCCTTTCACGCCTTCGGCGTCCACGTGCCGCTGGCGGTGGTCGTCCAGGGCTTCTTCCTCGGCATGGTCGCCAACCTCTTCCCGCTGGCGCCGGCAGGAGTGGGGGCTGTCGACGCCGGCATGATCGGCGCCTTCGTACTCTTCGGCTTCCCATCGGAAACGGTCTTCCCGGCGATCCTGATCTTCCGCCTCGTCTCCTTCTGGATGCCAATCCCGCCTGGCATCTTCGCCTTCTTCCAGCTCCGCCACACCGTCCACCGCTGGGACGAGGAGGGCTTGCCGATCGACCGCGGCGGCACCGCCCGCTCCGACTACGAGCCGGCCATTGGCGAAACTGCATCAACTTCTACTCCTGGTAGGTGGATAAGTTGATTCAGTTCCGAAAGAGGCGTACTATAAAAAGTAAAGTAATAGACTCCAGGCGGCGAGAAGATGGCTGAGAGCAAGAAAGTCGAGAACGTGATCATCGTCGGCGGTGGGCCGGCGGGCTACACCGCAGCGCTTTACACCGCTCGCGCGAACCTCGAGCCGCTCGTCTTCGAGGGCTTCCAGTGGGGCGGCCAGCTTCAGAACACGACCGACGTCGAGAACTACCCCGGCTACCCGGACGGGATCATGGGGCCGGAGATGATGGCCCAGTTCCGGGCGCAGGCCGAGCGCTTCGGGACGCGCTTCGTCACCGACGACGTCGACCGGGTCGAGCTCTCCGACGGGGGCGTCCAGAAGGTCTTCCTCGGCGACGAGGAGCACCGTGCCAAGACCGTGATCCTGGCGATGGGGGCGGAGCCGAAACGGCTCGGCATCCCCGGCGAGATGGAGCTCGGCGGCCGTGGCGTCTCCACCTGCGGCGTCTGCGACGGGGCCTTCTTCAAAGACCAGAAGGTGATCGTGATCGGCGGCGGCGACTCGGCGATGGAGGACTCGATCTTCATCTCCAAGTTCGCCAGCAAGCTGACGGTCGTCACCCGCCGCGACCAGTTCCGCGCTTCGAAGATCATGCTCGACCGGACGCGCGAAAAGGACAACATCGAGTTCCGCAACCCGCTCGAGCCGCTGGAGTTCGTCGCCGGCGAGAGCGGCAAACTCGAGAAGGTCCGCTTCCGCCACGCCGAGAGCGGCGCCGAGGAGGAGATCGAGACCGACGGTGCCTTCGTCGCGATCGGGCACGTGCCGAAATCAGAGATCGTTGCCGGCCAGGTCGAGACCGACGAGGACGGTTACATCGTCACCGAGGCGGGGTCGACGCGGACCAACCTCGGCGGCGTCTTCGCCGTCGGCGACGTCGTCGACCACACCTACCGCCAGGCTGTCACTGCCGCCGGCACCGGCTGCATGGGCGCCCTCGACGCCGAGCGCTACCTGCGCGACTCCGATCCGCCGGTCGAGGCGCACTGGATGCCGGGCGGCGAGCCGGCCGAGATCGCCACGGGCAGTGGCTGAGTGCACGCACCTCGACGCGGTCGAGTACCTCGACCTTCCTGAGGAGGTCGCGGGGTGCGAGGAGTGCCTCGCGCAGGGGATGACCTGGGTGCACCTGCGAATGTGCCAGACCTGCGGTCACATCGGCTGCTGCGACAACTCGGTCGGCAAGCACGCCACCGCCCATCACCACGAGACCGAGCACCCGATCATCCGCTCTGCCGAGCCCGGCGAAGACTGGAGCTGGTGCTACGTCGACGAGGTGATGATGCGCCTCAGCGGGAGCTGAGGTAGCCGCAGTTCTGCGCCTCTGCAGTCAGCTGGTCGCGGAACTTGGGGTGGGCGATGGCGATTAGGCGGCGGGTGCGCTCGGCGATCGTGCTGCCGCGCAGCTCGGCGACGCCGTGCTCGGTGACGACCTTGTCGACGACGTTCTTGAAGGTGGTGACGGCGGCGCCGGGGTGGAGGCGAGGGACGATCCGCGAGGTCTCCCCGTCGCCGGTGGTCGAGTGGAGGACGATGAAGGCCTGGCCGCCCTCGGAGAGGACGGCGCCGCGGGCAAAGTCGGGCTGGCCGCCGGAGGAGGACCAGTAGGTGCTGCCGAGGCTCTCGGAGGCGCACTGGCCGAGGAAGTCGACCTCGATCGTCGCGTTGATCGCGGTGAAGTGCGGCTCGGTGGAGACGTGGCGGGGGTTGTTGGTCTCGTCGACCGGCCAGAACTCGACGCCGGGGTTGTCGGTGACGAACTCGTAGAGGCGCTTCGTCCCCAGCGCCGAGGTGGTGACGATCTTGTTGCGGTGGGTGCGCTTGCGGGTGCCGGTGACGGCCCCTTTCTCGACCAAGTCGACGAAGCCCTCGGAGAGGAGCTCGGTGTGGACGCCGAGCTCGTGGTGCTCGGCGAGCAGCGCCAGCACCTGGTCGGGGATCGCGCCGATCCCGGCCTGGATGGTCGCCCCGTCCGGGATCCGCTCGGCGACCAGCTCGGCGATCCGCCGGTCGGTCTCGCGCGCGGGCCGCGGCGGCAGCTCGACCAGCGGGTAGTCGGCCTCGCACCAACCGGCCACCTGGCTGATGTGGACCTGGTTCTCGCCGAAGGTGCGCGGCATCTGCGCGTTGACCTCGACGAAGAACGGCATCTCCCCGATCATCGGCGCCACGTACTCGGCGTGGCAGCCGAGCGAGAAGTAGCCGTGCTCGTCTGGCGGCGAGACGGCGGCGAGGACGACCGGCTCGCGCACCGTGCGTCGCAGCAGCGCCGGCACCTCGCTGAAGTTGTTCGGGACGAGGTCGCAGTCGCCGCGGTGGAAGGCCTCTTTGTCGTGCGGGGAGAGGAACCAGGAGACGTGGCGCAGGCCCTCGATCTCGCCCTCGATGTAAGGGCGGTCGCGCAGCGGCAGCATCTGGTGCAGGCGCAGGCGCTCGAGCTGGCTGGCACCGGCTTCGATCGCGTCGATCACCGTCTTCGGCTCGCCGTTGCCGAGGCCGACGATCGCGTCGCCCTCGGC
>JBQCEW010000159.1:0-12366 GCA_051959815.1 Solirubrobacterales bacterium | reverse complement strand
GGCGGGAAGTTCTCGTGGGTGTCGCAGTTGGTCAGGACGAGGCGGGAGATCCGCTCCGGGTACGTGGTGACGAGGACCTGCGACATTGCGCCGCCGGAGTCGTTGCCGACGATCGTCACGTCCTCAAGGTCGAGCCGCTCGAGGAAGTCGGCGATCAGGCGGGCGATGCCGGGCGGGGAAAGGTCGGCGTCGGGGTTCATCGGCGTCTGCTGGGCGCCGAGCGGCCAGTCGGGCGCCAAGCAGCGGTAGCGGTCGGAGAGTCGGCCGACCACGCCCTTCCAGAGCCGGCTGTCGACGAGGAAGCCGTGGACAAAGACGACGGGCTTGCCCTCACCTGCCTCGCGGTAGCGGATCGGTCCGGCCTGGAGTTGAACCTCTTTGCGTTCGCTCGTCAGGGTCGTCATGCTCGCCTCCGAATCAAAAGTCATGCGGGAAGTTGCGCGGGCTGCCTACTAACATACATACTGCATGCACGTAAGTCCAGAACCCGAGAAACGGCGGACTCAAAGGGAACGCACCGAGTCCACCCGCGAGGCGCTGATCGCCGCCTCCCGCCGGCTTTTCACCGAGCGCGGCTACGAGAACGTCGGCACCGAGGAGATCGTCCGGGCGGCGGGGGTGACGCGCGGCGCGCTCTACCACCACTTCGGCGACAAAGCGAGTCTGCTCGACGCCGTCTACGCGCGGATCGAGGCCGAATCGACCGAGCGGGTCGCCCGCGTCGTTCTTGGCTCCGAGCTGCACAGCCCCCTCGACGCGATGAAGGCGGGCATAACTGCCTTCCTCGAGGAGTGCACGCAGCCGGAGCTGCGGCAGATCGCGCTCCACGACGCCCCCGCGGTGCTGGGTTGGGAGCGATGGCGGGAGGTCGGCGCCGCCAACGGCCTCGGCCTGATCGAGGCGAGCCTGACCGCGGCGATCGAGGCGGGGGAGATCCGCCCGGTGCCGGTGAAGCCGACCGCCCACCTGCTGATGGGGGCGCTGGACGAGGCGGCGATGCTGCTGGCCCGTGACGAGCGCCCCGAGGCGCGCGCCGAGGTGACCGACGTCCTAGTGACGCTGCTCGAGAGCTTCGCGGTCGAAGCCCCGTAGCGGCTCCGCCAGGCGGCGCGACTCCTTCTGCGCGTACATCCGCAGGTCGGCCAGCCGCATCGCCTCGGTCGGCGAGTCCGCCTCCTCCGGGATCGAGGCAATGCCCCAGGAGGCGCTGACGTCGAAGCCGCTGCCGCGCGCGCTGAGGGCCTCGGCGGCGCGGGCCGCGAACGTGTCGCGTTCGGTCATCCCGTGATCGAGCAGACCGCCCTCGACCAGTACCAGGAACTCGGCGCCGCCGAGCCGGTAGGCGGTCGCTCCCGAATCGGTCGCCGCCGCCAGCCGCCCTCCCAGCATCGCGAGCATCTTGTCCCCGGCGGGATGCCCGAAGGTGTCGTTGTAGCGCTTGAAGCCGTTGAGGTCGAGCAGGATCAAGGTCAGCGGCTCCGTGGGCGCGCGTTCGCGCACTTCGAGGTCCATCCGCAGCCGAGCCTGGCTGCCGAGGCCGGTCAGCGGGTCGGTCCGGACCTGTTCCAGCAGGCGCTTGTTCTCGCGCGAACTCAGCGCCAGCCGCCCGATTACCGCCAGCATCGTCGCCGACCAGAGGACCGTGGTGAGGGCGCTCGCGTGGGCGAAGTACTGCGTGACGACGAGGGCGATCATCGCCGTCGCCACGATCCCCGGGACGACCAGTTCCCGCCAGCCGTCGAAGCGAGCGTCCGGAAGGATGCGCTTCGCCGGGGGCTGCCAGGCCTCGGCGCCGAGCAGCATGGCCGAAATCAGGTAAATCGGTTCGACCCAGTCCCCGTCGGGGACGGCCGCCTCGTAGGTCTGCAAGGTGAAGGCGATGTCCGCCACCGCCATCACCGCGAGGCCGGCCAGCAGGAGGACCCAGGTCCGGCCGGGGCGCCAGCGGGTGAGGGCGATCACGCCGACGATCAGCGAGACCAGGAGCACGTCCCCGAACGGGTAGGCGAGGGTGGTCGCCACTTCGACCCCCGTGCCGGCGGCATGGTCGGCGACGAACTCGAACAGGAAGGCCGCGCCCAGCGCGCCGGTGCCGAGGGCGGCGATCAGGCCGTCCATCCAGAGGCGGCGGTCCAGTTCCTCGGCGCGGGCGCGCACCAGCAGGTAGAGCCCGAGGATCGCCAGCGGGTAGAAGGCGAGGTAGCCGAGGTCGGCCGGGGACGGATAGGGAGCGTTCGGGTTGCCTTCGATGTAGAGCGTCCACCAGATCTCGCCGGCCGCCCAGGCGAGGATCGAGGCGCCGATCGCGAGCCAGGCCGGGCGCTCCGGCCCGCCCCGCAGCGCTCTCGCCAGGCAGGCGAGCCCGGCGCAAACGACGACGACGTCGTAGACGACCCCGTTGATCGCGACGTCGAGGTCGGAGCCGCCGATCCGAAGCCAGTCGTGGAGGACGACGAGAACCGTGCCGCCGTAAAGAACCGCTCCCAGCACGCTCAGGGGAGTGGCGAACTCGAGCGTTTGCGATGCCCAGCTTCTGGGTCTCACACGTACCTATCGGCATCGCTTGCGCGGTTCTCTAGACTTGGTGGAGATGAAGGCAGGAATCCACCCCGAATACAAGCTTGCCAACGTGCACTGCTCGTGCGGCAACCAGTTCTACACGCGGTCCACGCAGGAGGATCTGCACGTCGAGCTGTGCTCCGAGTGCCACCCCTTCTACACGGGCAAGCAGAAGCTGGTCGACACCGGCGGCCGCGTCGAGCGCTTCCAGCGCCGCGCCGCCAAGCACAGGGCTAGGAAGTAGCCCGTGAGCCCGCCGACGGGCTCGGCACAGGCAACCGCCGTCCCCTCCTCCGCTTCCAGCAGCAACGGAGGGGACCCTGTTCGCATGCCCGACGGGGCGCTGGTCGCCAAGCGCGACGCGCCGGTCGGCGGCCAGGCCGTCCTCGAGGGGGTGATGATGCGCGGCGTCTCCGTCTGGGCCGTCGCCGTGCGCTCGCCCGAGGGACAGATCGAGGTCGAGTCCGAGCCGCTGCAGCCCTGGGCGCAGCGGCACCGCGTCTGGCGCCTGCCGGTGATCCGCGGCGTCGTCGCCCTCGGCGAGTCGCTGAAGATCGGCTTCAAAGCGCTGGCGATCTCCGCCAACGCGCAGATGGAGGAGGACGAGGAGGGGGAGAAGGAAGAGATCGGCGGCTGGGTCTGGGGGCTGACGATCGTCCTCTCGATGGTGATGGCGATTGGCCTCTTCTTCGTCGTCCCGGTCGGCCTCACCAGCCTGATCAAGGACCAGCTCGGATCGCCCTTCCTCTTCTGGCTGATCGAGGGGCTGCTGCGGACCGGGATCTTCATCGGCTACATCGCCGCGATCAGCAAGATGCCGGACCTGCGCCGCGTCTTCGAGTACCACGGCGCCGAGCACAAGACGATCTCCTGCTACGAGGCCGAAGACGAACTGGTGCCTTCGCGGGCGAAGCTCTACTCGCGCCTGCACCCGCGCTGTGGGACCAGCTTCCTGCTGATCGTGATGGTGCTGGCGATCTTCGTCTTCGCCCCGCTCGGGCTGCCGGCCTGGTACTGGCTGGTTGCCTCCCGCATCCTCGGCATCCCGCTGATCGCCGGCCTCTCCTACGAGGTGATCAAGTGGGCTGGTAAACACCGGCGCAAAGCCTGGGTGCGGGGGATCATGTGGCCGGGTCTGATGCTGCAGAACCTGACCACGTGCGAGCCCGACGAAGAGCAGCTCGCGGTGGCGATCGCCTCGCTGAACGCGGTGCTGGCTCGGGAGACGCCCGAGGAGGCGGCGAAGAAGCCGCACATCGAGATTGTGGCTTAGAGCTCCGGCGCGCGGGTCCTGTCACGGCAGGGGACCCACCATCCCCTGAACTACCAGGGGATGGTCCCCCCTACCGCGCCACCCGCGCGAGGGGGCGCGCTGGATAGCTGGGCAGTCCTAGGGCCGTTTGGGCTCTATGTTGTGAGCCGTGATTGAGTCGCTTGTCGAGCAAATAGAGAGCCGGTTTGCGGAGCTTGAGGGGCAGATGTCTGATCCCTCGGTGATCTCTGGTCGCGAGCGTTATGCGGCGGTGGGGCGGGAATATCGGGAGCTGCAGCCTGCTCGTGAGTTGGCGGGGCGGTGGCGGACGCTGCGGGATGATCTGGAGGGGGCGCGGGAGTTGTTGGCCGAGGGGGAGGACGAGGAACTTCGCAAGGTCGTCGAGGAGGCACCGGGGCAGCTTGAGGAGCTGGAAGAGGAGATCCGCTTGGCGATGGTCGAGCGTGATCCCAACGATGCCAAGAACGTGATCGTCGAGATCCGCGCCGGCACCGGCGGCGACGAGGCGGCGCTCTTCGCCGGCGACCTCTACAAGATGCTCACCCGCTACGCCGACGAGCTCGGCTTCAGCACCGAAGTGCTCTCGCAGTCGGCCTCGGAGCCGGGTGGCTTCAAGGAGGTCACCTTCGAGGTCAAGGGCGAGGGCGCCTACTCGGTCTTCAAGTTCGAGGGCGGGACGCACCGCGTGCAGCGGGTGCCGGAGACCGAGTCGCAGGGGCGCATCCACACCTCGACGGCGACGGTCGCGGTGCTGCCGGAGGTCGAGGAGGTCGAGGTCGAGGTCGACCAGAACGACCTGCAGATCGACGTCTACCGTTCCTCCGGTCCCGGCGGCCAGTCGGTCAACACGACCGACTCGGCGGTGCGGATCACCCACAAACCGACCGGGATCGTCGTCTCGATGCAGGACGAGAAGTCCCAGCTGCAGAACCGCGAGCGGGCGATGCGGGTGCTGCGGGCGCGCCTGTACGAGCGCGAGCTGGCCGAGCAGCAGGCGAAGATCGCCTCCGAGCGCAAGGCCCAGGTCGGCAGCGGCGAGCGCTCCGAGAAGATCCGCACCTACAACTTCCCGCAGGGCCGCGTCACCGACCACCGCATCAAGCACACCTCGCACAACCTCGAAGGAGTGCTGGCGGGACAGCTTCGCGAGTTCACCGATGCCTTGTCCGCGGAGGAGAAGCGGCAGCGGCTCGAGGCAGCGGCTTCGGCCGCTTGATCGAGTGACGACGGTGACCGGCGCGTCGGTCCGCGAGGCGCTTGCCGCAGCCATCGACGCGCTGGCGGCGGCGGGGGTGGACGAGCCGCGGCTGGATGCCGAACTGCTGCTGGGTGAGGCGATGGGGTGCGAGCGGGCTGCTTTGATGGCCGATAGTGGGGCGGAGGTTCCGGCGCCTGCAGCGCGGCGGTTCGGGGAGATGGTGCGGCGGCGGCGGCGGCGCGAGCCGGTCGCTTACATCCTCGGCCGCAGAGGCTTCCGCAACCTGGAGCTGGCGGTGGACCGGCGGGTGCTGATCCCGCGCCCGGAGACCGAGCTGTTGGTCGAACTGGCGCTGGAGCTGCGCCCAGGGCGGGTGCTCGATGTCGGCACGGGTTCAGGCGCGATCGCTCTGGCGGTGGCCGACGAGCTGCCGGAGTGCGAGGTGACTGCGACGGACACCTCGTCCGGTGCGCTCGAAGTCGCTTGCGCCAACGCGGAGCGGCTGGGTCTGTCCGAGAGGGTGCGCTTCCTAGCAGGCACCCTGCCGCAGGGCGAGCGCTTCGACCTGATCCTCGCCAACCTCCCCTACGTCGCCGAGCACGACTGGCCCTCGCTCCAGCCCGAGGTCACCCGGTGGGAGCCGCGCGAGGCGCTTCTTGCCGGGCCCGACGGCCTTGATGCCTACCGCGCCTTCATCCCGGAGTGCTCCGGTCATTTGCACCGCTATGCGGAAGAAAAGACCGGAGCACTTGCGGTCGAGGTGGGGGAGGGACAGGCGTTGGCGGTGGCGGAGCTGTTCCGGGATGCCGGCTTCGGCGAGGTCGAGATGCGGCGCGATCTGGCGGGGATCGAACGCGTCGTTTTCGGCCCCTCGGTAAAAGTGGAGGAGTGAAGGAGCTCGTCCAACTGCGCAGCGGCGAAGCGAACGTCGCCCGCAAGGCGCTCGAACGCTGCATTGCTGCCGGTGGCGTCGCCGTTTTCCCCTCCGATGGGCTCTACGGCCTCGCCTGCGATCCGCTCGACGCGGCGGCGATCGCGAAGATCCACCGGCTCAAGGGGCGCGACGACGGCAAGCCCTCGGCGGTCATGTACTTCTCGCCACTGGCGATCCGCGAGCTGATCTCGGGCCTCGGTCCGCGGACCAAGGCGGTTGCCAGCGCTCTGCTGCCGGGGCCGGTGACGTTGGTCGTCGCCAATCCCCAGCGGCGCTACCCGCTCGCCTGCCGCCAGGACCCCGAGCGGCTCGGCGTGCGCCTGATCGGCGGTCCGCTGGCGGGGACGATGTGCCCGGTCTTCCAGACCTCGGCCAACCTCAGCGGCGAGCCCGCCCCCAGCCGCTTCGAGGACGTGCCGGACTCGATCCTCGACGGTGTCGAGCTGGCCATCGACGGCGGCGAGCTGCCGGGCCTGCCCTCGACCGTGATCGACATCGCCTCGATCGACAGGGACGGCCGCTGGCGCATCCTCCGTGATGGCGCGATGTCGCCGGGCGACGTGACGAGCGCCCTCAACTCCGTCGGGCTCGACTAGGCCGTACGGCCAAGTCGCGTCTTAGCAGCCGGTGTGGCCGGGGTAAGGCAGGCGGACACGGACCTGGGAGGTGTTGTCGTTCTCGTTCGACTCGAAGAGATGTTCCTTCGGGTCGACGGTCATCCGGTAAACGAAGCAACCGCGGAGGCCGGCGACGTCGATCCACTGCTTCGAGTAGGTGGCGGGGTAGATGTCGGACCAGCCGACCGAGGTGCCGAGGACGTCGTGGTGGATGAAGGGGTCCTGCCTGCAGCCGGGGTAGTGCCGGTAGGAGGGGGAGCGGCGGCCGGGGCGGGTGCGCTCGAGGTCGCGGAGGCAGTAGTTGAGCTTGGGGCTGGTGCGGACAACCGGTCCGAGGCGGCCGTCCTTGCGGACCGGCAACAGCTCGAAGCGCGCCAGCTGGTGGACCTTCCAGTAGGCGCCGCCCCAATAGGCGCCGACGTCGGTGAAGTGCAGGGTCGCCCCGGTGGGGAGGGTGATGTAGCCGCCGCCGCGCTTGTAGATCCGCTGGTTGATGCGCATCGAACGCGGGCCGTTGCGCCGGCCACGCAGCTCCATCGGCCCGCGTCCGCGGCTCTCGACATCGCTGGTCGCGCGCAGGAGCACGTGACCGCCGCCGGCGTACTGGACGTACAGTTCGCTCGGCTTGGCGATCCGCAGGTTGGGGCAGCGGAGATGCTTCGCCTGCGCTCCTTCGCAAGGGTTCTCGACGACGGCCGCGCTTGCGGCGGGCAGCGCCAGGGCCGCCAGCAGCGGTAGCGAGGCGAGGAAGACGCGGGCTCTCACCCACCCCAGACTATCCCGGCCCGTTGCTATGGTCGCCCTCCATGTCTCAGTTGCCCGACGACTTCCAGACTGCGCCGCTCGCGGACGTCGATCCCGAGATCGCCGCGGTCCTCGACGCCGAGCTGAACCGCCAGCGGCGGACGCTGGAGATGATCGCCTCGGAGAACTTCGTCCCGCAGGCGGTCCTCGACGCGGTCGGCTCGGTGCTGACCAACAAGTACGCCGAGGGCTACCCCGGACGCCGCTACTACGGCGGCTGCGAGGAGGTCGACGTTGCCGAGCAGCTCGCGATCGACCGGGCCAAGGAGCTGTTCGGCGCCGAGCACGCCAACGTCCAGGCCCACGCCGGCGCCCAGGCCAACAACGCCGCTTACATGGCGTTGCTGGAACCGGGGGACACCTTCCTCGGCCTCGCCCTCGACCACGGCGGTCACCTCAGCCACGGGATGAAAATCAACGTCAGCGGCAAGCTCTACAACCCGGTGCCCTACCACGTCAGCCGCGAGGACTTCCTGGTCGACATGGAGGAGGTCGAGCGCCTCGCACAGGAGCACAAGCCGGCGCTGATCGTCACCGGTTGGTCCGCCTACCCGCGCCAGCTCGACTTTGCCGCCTTCCGCGAGATCGCCGACTCGGTCGGGGCGAAGCTGATGGTCGACATGGCTCACTTCGCCGGCCTCGTCGCCGCCGGCGAGCACCCGAACCCGGTCGAGCACGCCGACGTCGTCACGACGACGATCCACAAGACGCTCTGCGGGCCGCGTAGCGGCATGATCCTCTGCCGCGAGGAGCACGCGAAAGCGATCGACAAAGCGATCTTCCCCGGCCAGCAGGGCGGGCCGCTGATGCACACGGTCGCGGCCAAGGCCGTCGCCCTCCACGTCGCCGCCAGCGAGCAGTTCCGTCAGCGCCAGCGGCAGACGATCGCCAACGCGCAGGCCCTCGCCGCCGGCCTCGAAGCGGGCGGGGTCCCGGTGCTCACCGGCGGCACCGACGTTCACCTCGTCCTCGTCGACCTGACCCCGACGGGTCTCGACGGGCAGACGGGAGAGGACCGGCTGGACGAGGTCGGGATCACCGTCAACCGCAACGCGATCCCCTTCGACGAGCGGCCGCCGATGAACCCCTCCGGCCTGCGGATCGGCACCCCGGCGCTGACCACGCGCGGCATGGGCGAGGCGGAGATGACCGAGATCGCCGAGGTGATCGTCACCGCCCTCGGCCCGGACTTCGAGTCCGCGAGGGAAGACCTCCGCGCCCGTACCGGCGCCCTGATGGACCGCTTCCCGCTTTACGCCGAGCTCGCTGCCACCGTTTAGGCGGTGAAAGTTTGGGTCGACATGAGCGCGCCGGCGCACGTGCTGGTGCTGCGCCCGATCATCGAGCGACTCGAGGCTGAAGGCCACGAGGTCGAGGTCACCGCCCGCGACTACGCGCAGACGCTGGCGCTGCTCGAGCTGCACGCGATGCCGCACACCGCGATCGGCCGGCACGGCGGCGCCTCGCGGCTGCGCAAGGCCTACCGGCTCGGCGCCCGCAGCGCGCAGATGCTCGCCTACGGCCGCGGCCGCGGCTTCGACCTGGCGATCGCCCATGGTTCCAACGACCTCGCGATCGCCGCCAAGGCTCTCGGCATCCCCGAGGCCAATATGCACGACTACGAGTACGCGGTCACCCAGCACCGGATCGGCTGTCGCTTCGCCCGGCGGGTGATGTTTCCCGACTCGGTGCCGCTCGAGCGCCTGCGCCGCTTCGGCGTCACCGCCGAGAAGTACTTCCCCTATCCCGGGCTGAAGGAGGAGTACTACCTCTTCGATTTCGAGCCCGACCAAGAGGCGCTGCGCCGCCTCGGCGTCGACGAAGGGCGGGTGGTCGTGATCGTCCGCCCGCCCCCCGACGTCTCGCTCTACCACCGCAAGTCGAACCCGCTCTTCCCGAAGGTGCTCGACCGCCTCGGCCGCGACGAGAACGTCCACGCGGTGGTGCTGCCGCGCACGCAGGCGCAGCGGCAGTTCATCGAAGGCCTGCGGCTGCCCTCGGTGATCGTGCCCCCGGGTGCGGTCGAGGCGCAGAGCCTCGTCGCTCTCGCCGACCTCGTCGTCTCCGCCGGCGGCACGATGAACCGCGAGGCCGCCGCCCTCGGCACCCCCGTCTACACGACCTACGGCGGCCGCCTCGGCGGGGTCGACGAAGCGCTGATCCGCTCCGGCCGCCTGCGCCCGCTGACCGATCCCCGCGCTGTGGTGCTGGAGAAGCGGACCGCGGAGGCAACGCCAACTCGCCGCGACCCGGCCTTTCTCGTCGAGACGATCCTAGGTACCGTCGGAGCCTCACCATTGCGCGAAGAGACCCATCCCGTAACGCCTTCCTGAGCGACCTGCCCGAGGCCGAGCCCGGCCTCGAAGAACTCGTCGCGCCCGCGAGCGAGGGAGACCCGCGACCGGTCGATCCGCTTCTGCGCGCGCTCGACATCCTCATCTCCGCCTCGATCCTGCTGGTCCTCTCGCCGCTGCTGGCGCTGGTTGCCGGGGCGATCGCCCTCACCTCGGGCCGGCCGGTCCTCTACAAGGGCGCCCGCGTCGGCCGCGCCGGGCACCTCTTCTGGATGTACAAGTTCCGCACGCTGAAGCCCGACGCCGAGACCCGGCTCGGCCCCTACTACGGCGAGGAGCTGACGCGCCGCACCGCCGAAGAGCAGACGCTGATCGGCGGGGTCCTGCGCAAGACCCACCTCGACGAGGTCCCGCAGCTCTGGAACGTGCTGCGCGGGGACATGGCGATCGTCGGCCCGCGGCCGATTCGCCCCGCCTTCTTCGCCGAGCTTTGCCGCGAGATCCCGCAGTACTGGCAGCGCCTCGTCGTTCGCCCCGGCGTCACCGGCTTCGCCCAGACGCGGATCACCCGCGAGGACAGTTGGGCCGACAAGCTCGCCCACGACATGGAGTACATCGCCGACCGCTCGGTCAGCCTCTACTTCCAGGTCCTTCTCGCGACCGTCGCCAAAGTCGCCGGCCGCGACCCCGAAGGCCTGCCTCCGCTCGACTGAGCGACCCCCGGCGCTGCGAGACTGCTCGCCATGTGCGGGATCTGTGGCCTCGTCTGCGGCGAGCGCGAGCGGGCGCCGGACCTCGAGGCCGTAGCGCGGATGAGCGGGCGTCTCGTCCATCGCGGCCCCGATGACGAGGGGCTCTTCCACGAGGGGCCGGTGGCGCTGGCGGCGCGGCGGCTCTCGATCATCGACCTCGCCCACGGCCACCAGCCGATCGAGAACGAGGACGGCTCTGCCGTCGTCGTCCAGAACGGCGAGATCTACAACTACCGCGAGCTGAAACGCGAGCTCGAGGGCCACGGACACCGCTTCGCCACCGACTGCGACACCGAGGTCCTCGTCCACGGCTACGAGGAGTGGGGGGACGCCTTCGTCGAGCGCCTGCGGGGGATGTTCGCGTTAGCCCTCTGGGACATGCGCCGCCAGCGGCTGCTGCTCGCCCGCGACCGCTTCGGGATCAAGCCGCTCTACTACCGCCAAGCCGGCGGCGGGCTCTCCTTCGCCTCCGAGCTGAAGGCGATGCTCGAGCAGCCTGGCTTCTCCCGCGAGATCGATCGGAAGGCGGTCGCCGCCTACCTCGCTTTCAACTCGATCCCGGCGCCGCTGACGATCTTCGCCGAGGCGCGCAAGCTGCTCCCGGGCCACCTGCTGGTGTGGGAGGGGGGAGAGGTCGAGATCCGCCGCTATGCCCGCCCAGGCCCGCCTCCCGCCGACGAGGTCCGCCGCGGCTCGGCCAAGGAGCTCGCCGCCGAGCTGCGGGAGGTCCTCGACGACAGCATCCGCGCCCACCTCGTCGCCGACGTGCCGGTCGGCGTCCTCCTCTCCGGCGGCGTCGACTCCGGCGGCATCGCCGCCCTCGCCTCGCGCCACGTCGAGGAACCACTGCGCACCTTCTCGATCGGCTTCGAGGAGGCCGGCTTCGACGAGCTCTCGCGGGCGCGGCTGGTCGCCCAGCGCTACGGCGCCGACCACCACGAGCTCGTCCTCCGCCCCGACGCGGTCGAGCTGCTGCCGAAGCTGGTCGAGGCCTTCGACGAGCCCTTCGGCGACTCCTCGGCACTCCCTACTTACCTCGTTTCCCGGCTCGCCGCCGAGCACGTCAAGACGGCGATGTCCGGCGAGGGCGGCGACGAGCTCTTCGGCGGCTACTACACCTACGTCGCCGACCTTCTCGCCCGCCGCGTCGGCCGCCTCGCCGCGCTCGCCCGTCCCTTGGCCGAGGCGCTGCCGAGCCGGACCGAGCGGGTCGGCTTCGATTACAAAGCGAAGCGCTTCGCCCGCGCCGCCGCGCTGCCACCGCTGGAGCGCCACCACGGCTGGAAGGAGATCTTTTCGCCACAGGCACGCGCCGAGCTCGCCGGCCCGGCGGCTACTGCCTGGGACCCACTCGACCTCTACCGCGAGCGCTACGCGGAGACCGCCGGCGCCGAGCCACTGGCGCGGATGCAGGACGTCGACCTCGGCATCTACCTCGTCGACGACCTCCTGGTCAAGACCGACCGGCTCAGCATGGCCCACTCGCTGGAGCTGCGCGTCCCCTTCCTCGATCCGAAGATCGCCGAGTTCGCCTTCGCCCTGCCGACCAAGTTCAAAGTTCGCGGCTTCGCCAAGAAGCGCTTGCTGCGGCAGGCGCTGGAGCCGCTGCTGCCGCGGGAGATCGTCCACGGCCGCAAGCAGGGCTTCTCGATCCCGCTGGCTGCCTGGCTGCGCGGGCCGCTGGAGCCGTCCGCCCGCGAGGTGCTCGCCCCCTCGACCCTGACCCGCCAGGGCCTGCTCGACCCCGCCGCGGTGACGGCGGTGCTCGACCGCCACGTCGCCGGTGAGGAGGACCTCAGCCGCCAGCTGGGACGGCTGCTGGCTGACCCCGAGCTGGTGCGGGAGTATCGCGACCGCGCCCTCCAGCGTGCCCAGGAGTACTCCTGGGAGGCAGTGACGGACAAGTACGAGGCACTGCTGAGCGCCGTCCACGAC
>JBQCEW010000158.1:0-3536 GCA_051959815.1 Solirubrobacterales bacterium | reverse complement strand
AGAAGGGGAAGAAACAGAAGAACTGCCCCCACCGGATAATCCACCGCCCCGATGTGGCTGGATTCCTTTCGTCACCGTCGGACCGGGAGCGCAGGCTTCAGAATGCTCGTCGCCTGAACGCCAGCGACCTGGCGCCCTCAGCGCGGCGATAACGCTTGCCTGGAAGGGATCCGAAAGCAGCCGCCCAGGAACCGCGGCGTTCGACGTGTCCGGGGTGCCGCTCGACGGAAGCGCCGGCCAACTGATCTGTCTGATGCTCCTCGAACGCGCCTCGGCTTACCCCTGGCACGCGGAAAGGAGTATTCCCCTGGCCTCGGCCCTGGTGACGGCGGAACCGCCAGTGGGGGAATCCTGCGCCTGTCCTGCGCCCAGCCATCGCCATCGAAGGCACCGGCGACATCACCGCCACCGCCGTCACCGGCGGATTTCACTGTCTCAGCAGCAAGCGATTCCACAAATTTGACAATCATGCGTTGTTCCGCGCGCCCCGGCCCCGTAGCGTGGCGGTCGTGGCCAAGGAGCGACTGAAAAGCCCGCGGGCGAGACTGTTCGTCGCCCTCGACCTGCCCGACGAGGTCCGGGAGGGGCTGGTGGCATGGGGGAGGGAGGCGCTGGCCGATCCGGCGCTGCGGCCGGTCGCACCCGAGTCGCTCCACGTAACGCTGGCCTTTCTCGGCTATCAGCCCGAGAAGGAGATCGAGCGGATTGCCGAGGTCGTGGGGCAAAGTGTGGGACCGGCTCCCTGGGTAGAGCTGCGCGATGCTGAGCAGCGGCCTCCGCGGGGGCGAGCGCGCCTTTACGCGCTGCCGGTGCTCTCGCCTGGCGCCGAGGCGCTGCAAGCCGGGCTCGAGCAAAGACTTGTCGAGAAGGGCTTCTATAAGCTCGAGAAGCGGCCTTTTTGGCCGCATGTGACCGTGGCTCGGGTGCGTCCCGAGGCGCGGGGATCGAGGCGGCCGGCGGTCGTCTCGGAGCCTCCGGGACCGGTTCCCGAGGAGCTCACGGAGCCCCGGATTGCCATCCGGATGACGCTCTATCGTTCTGTCCTTCAGCCGAGTGGTGCGCGCTATGTGCCGCTGGCCCAAGTCGAGCTGCCCGGAGCAGGGCGGCAGTGAGGTGAATCGAGATGGCGAAAACGAACTTGAGAGAGGCCTCTGCGAAAGAGGCGAAAGCGAAAGACGCGGCGCTGCAGGCTGCGGTGACGCAGATCGAGCGCGACTTCGGGCAGGGCTCCCTAATGCGCCTCGGGGACAAAGGGACGATCAAGGTCGACGCGATCCCGACCGGGGCGCTAGCGCTGGACCTGGCCCTGGGGATCGGCGGCGTGCCGCGGGGCCGGATCGTCGAGATCTTCGGCCCGGAGTCCTCCGGTAAGACCACGCTCGTCAACCACATCATCGCCCAGGCCCAGGCAATGGGCGGCGTCTGCGCCTTCATCGACACCGAGCACGCGATCGACCCCGTTTACGCGCGGGCGATTGGCGTCGATACCGATGAGCTGCTCGTCTCCCAGCCCGACTACGGCGAGCAGGCGCTGCAGATCGCCGACCGGCTGATCGCTTCGGCCGCGGTCGACGTGGTCGCGATCGACTCGGTCGCGGCCCTGACTCCGAAAGCCGAGCTCGACGGCCAGATTGGCGACACCACCGTCGGCCTGCAAGCGCGGCTGATGTCGCAGGCGCTGCGGAAACTGGCGGGAAGCCTCAACCGGACGAAGACCGTCTGCCTTTTCACCAACCAGATCCGCGAAAAAGTCGGCGTTCAATTCGGCTCGCCGGAGACTCAGCCGGGCGGCCGGGCGCTGAAGTTCTACTCCTCGCAGCGACTCGACATCCGCCGGATCGAGACCCTCAAGGAAGGGACCGAGGCGGTTGGCAACCGGGTTCGGGTCAAAGTCGTCAAGAACAAGGTCGCGGCGCCGTTCCGCCAGGCTGAATTCGACATCGAGTACGGGGTTGGGATCTCCCGCGAGGGAGGCCTGCTCGACTTCGGCATGGAACAGGACTTGATCCAGAAATCCGGCTCCTTCTTCTCCTACGGCGAGACCCGGCTCGGCCAGGGCCGCAACAACGCCAAACAGTTCCTGGTTGACAACCCGGAGCTGGCATTGGAGATCGAAACGAAGGTCCGCACTGCACTCGGCATCGACGGCGATGCACCGCAGGGCGGTGAGGGGGAGAAAACCGCTCTGGAGACCGAGGCAGCGGCGGCTGAGGTGAGGGCGGCTTAGGGTCGCTTTCGCCTCACGGCGGCTCTGCCGCCGACCTCTATAGGATCACGCCCGCTCTATGAGCAACGAGACCATCTTCTACATCTGTGGCGGCATTCTCGCCGCCTCCGCCGTCATCGTCAGCTTCCTCGGGCTGAAATTGAAGGGCTTTCCGGGCAAGGCCCTGCCGCTGGTCGTTCTCTGGTTCGTGATCTTCGTTGGCGGCGCTACCGCCTTTGCCACGCGCTATTCAGGGGAAGAGCATGAAAAGAAGGCCGCTGAGTACGCGAAGTTCTTCGAAGAGGCCGAAGCCAAAGAAGGCGAGGAAGGATCGGCGCAGGTGGAAGAACCTGCCGGCAAGAGCGAAAGCGAAGGCGGCAAAGAAGCCGGAGGTGGAGCGAGCACCACCCTGCAACTCGAAGCGGACAAAACCGCGCTTGCGTTCAACACGACGAAACTGACGGCGAAAGCTGGCAAGGTGATGATCGACTTCAAGAACCCGTCGGTGATCCCGCACGACGTGGTCATCGAACAAAACGGCAAGGAACTGGCTGCGGTCGAACAGATCACGGAAAGCGAAGCGTCGACGACGGCCAACCTGAAACCAGGTACCTACACCTTCTTCTGCTCTCTTCCCGGTCATCGCCAAGCAGGCATGGAAGGCACGCTTACCGTCAAGTAGACCGGCGCATCTCTGCGTCCTCGGTCGCTTGTGTGCAGAGCACACGGCGCTCCCTGCGTCCTTGACCTGCTTGGTCTACTCGCCGCTAAGCTCGATACATGGCGCAAAAGTTCCATGTGACGACCTTTGGGTGCCAGATGAACGTGCACGACTCCGAGCGGATGCGGGGGATGCTGGCCTCGCTCGGCTATGAGGAGGTTCCCAGCCGCGAGGAGGCGGATCTGATCCTCTTCAACACCTGCTCGATCCGGGAGTCGGCGGACAGTCGCTTCATCGCCCATCTCGGCCAGGCGAAACGGCTCAAGTCCGAAGATCCCGAGCGGGTTGTGGGGGTCGGCGGCTGCTGGGCACAGTCGGTGAAGGAGGAGGTCTTCGAGCGCTTCCCCTTCGTCGACGTCGCCTTCGGTCCGGGGCAGATCCACAAGCTGGCTGAGTTCCTCAACAGCGACTCGATCACCGCCCAGGGCTATTTCGAGTTCGAGGACTTCTCCGGCCATCTGCCGACCCGGCGCGAGCGCGAGTTCCAGGGCTGGCTGCAGATCTCCCAGGGCTGCAACTGCGTCTGCTCCTACTGCATCGTGCCCTCGACGCGCGGTCGCGAGGTGAGCCGCGATCCCGACGAGCTTGTCGAAGAGGTAGCCCGTCTCG
>JBQCEW010000157.1:0-5773 GCA_051959815.1 Solirubrobacterales bacterium | reverse complement strand
CAAGGTCGTCAAGCAGTTCACCTCGAAGGTCAAGGAGCGCGCGCTCGGCAGCGACATCGCCAAGCAGCTGAACCCGGGCCAGCAGGTCGTCAAGATCGTCAACGAGGAGCTGACCGCGCTGATGGGCGGCCAGTCTGCCGGGATCACGTTCTCGCCGCGCCCGCCGACCGTGATCCTCATGGCCGGCCTGCAGGGCTCGGGCAAGACGACGGCCACGGCCAAGCTGGCGAAGCTCCTGAAGGAGCAGAACAACTCGAGCGTGGCCGTCGCCGCCTGCGACGTCTATCGCCCGGCCGCGGTCGAGCAGCTCGTGAAGGTCGGCACGCAGGCCGGCGCGACGGTCTACGAGCAGGGCACCGACCGCGACCCTGTCGACATCGCCGGCTGGGCGCTCGATCAGGCCAAGCGCGACGGCAAGGACGTCCTGATCGTCGACACGAGCGGCCGCCTGCACGTCGACGAGGCGCTGATGGCCGAGCTCGTGAACATCCGCAAGGCCGTCAAGCCCCACTCCGTCCTGCTCGTCGTCGACGCGATGACCGGCCAGGATGCCGTCGGCGTCGCCGAATCCTTCGCCGAGGTGGCCGAGTTCGACGGCGTTGTGATGACCAAGCTCGACGGCGACGCCCGCGGCGGCGCCGCGCTCTCGGTCAAAGCGGTCACCGGCAAGCCGATCCTCTTCGCCTCGACCGGCGAGAAGATCGAGGACTTCGACAAGTTCCACCCCGACCGCATGGCCCAGCGCATCCTCGGCATGGGCGACGTGCTCAGCCTGATCGAGAAAGCCGAGCAGCAGGTCGACGAGAAGGAAGCCGAGGAGCTGCAGGAGAAGATGCGGCGCGACCAGTTCACGCTCGAGGACTTCCTCAAGCAGATGAAGCAGGTCCGCAAAATGGGCCCGCTGAGCGGGATCCTCGGGATGCTGCCCGGGATGGGGGCGATGAAGCAGCTCAAGAACGCCGACATCGACGAACGCGAGCTCGACCGCGTCGAGGCGATCATCCTCTCGATGACGCCGCGGGAGCGGGCCAACCCGGGGATCATCAACGGCTCCCGCCGCAAACGGATCGCCGCCGGCTCGGGGACCAAGGTCACGCAGGTCAACCAGCTCGTCAAGCAGTTCGACCAGATGAAAGTGATGATGAAAGCGATGGCCAACGGGCGGATGCCGACGCCGCAGCAGATGGCCAAGCTGGCAGGCGAAGGGCAGCGCGCACCGCGCCCGAAGGTGCGAAGGCGCTAACCTGCCGGGCCGCTATGGCAGTCCGAATCAGACTTAGACGAGTGGGTTCGAAGAAGAACCCGATCTGGCGCATCGTCGTTGCCGACAAACGCTCGCCGCGTGACGGGCGCACGATCGAGACGATCGGCCAGTACAACCCGCAGACCGAGCCCTCGACGATCAACATCGACGAGGAGCGCGCGCGCCACTGGCTCGAGCACGGCGCCCAGCCCTCCGAGACCGTGGCCACCCTGCTGCGGACCAAGGGCATCAAGGCCTCCGGCAGCTAGCCGGCGCTCGCCGATGACGGAGCTGCTCGAGTTCCTCGTCAAGGCCCTCGTTGAGGAGCCGGAGGCGGTCGTGGTCGAGGAGCTCGAAGAGGAAGGCGACCTCGTTTACGAGATCAGCGTCGCCGACGGCGATCTTGGCCGCGTGATCGGCAAAAACGGTCGCATCGCCAATGCGATCCGGACGATCGCCAAGGCCGCCGCGGTGCGGATCGACCGCCGCGTCATCGTCGACATCCTCGACTGAGCCGTCGCGGAACTGACCATCTAGAGTCGCCGCGTGCGCCTCGACGTCTTCACCCTCTTTCCGGAGGCCTTCGACTGGTTCCAGTCGCAGCGCTCGGTGCAGAACGCGCTGCGCGAGGGCAACGAGTTCCGCCTCATCAACTACCGCGACACGACGCCGCTGAACGCCGGGCAGGTCGACGACTCCCCCTACGGGGGCGGGGCGGGGATGGTGTTGCGGGTCGACGTGGTCGACGCGGCGCTGCAGGCCGCCTACGGCGAAGGGCCGCGGCCGCGGATCGTCCTGCTCTCGCCGACCGGGCCGCTGCTGAACGACGAGATCGCCGACGAGCTGGTCGCCGAGCCGCACGTGGCCCTGCTCTGTGGCCGCTACGAGGGCTTCGACGACCGCGTCCACCAGCACCTCGCCGACGACGAGCTCTCGATCGGCCGCTATGTCCTCGCCGGCGGCGAGCTGCCGGCGATGGTCGTCGCCGACGTGATCATGCGCAAGCTGCCAGGCGCTCTCGGCCACGCCGACTCCGCCGTCGAGGAGTCCTTCTCGCAGGTGTTGGAGGGGATGCCCGAGTACCCACACTTCACCCGGCCGCCGAGCTACCGCGGCTGGGGTGTGCCCGAGGTCCTGCTCTCCGGCGACCACGAGAAGGTCCGCGATTGGCGGCTGGAGCAGAGTCGGCTGCGCGCCGAACAGCACGAAGGCGAAGAAAAGAGCTCCCCCTGAGTCCTCCTTAAGGTCCCGCTTAGCCCCTTTGGGCTACCATTCCGCGACCGCGCGGTTCCCGCACCTGGGTCCGGCGGTTTTTTCTCGTCAAATGAGCTCTGTAATCGACAGCATCGAGCGTGCCCAGCTGAAGCAGGGCCTGCCCAAATTCGACCCGGGCGACCGCGTCCGCGTCCACTTCCAGGTGGTCGAGGGGAACCGGCGGCGGATCCAGGTCTTCGAGGGCGTGGTGCTGCGGCGGCAGGGCTCCGGCGTGCGGGAGACCTTCACCGTGCGCAAACAGTCCTTTGGCGTCGGCGTCGAGCGGACGTTCCCGCTGCACTCGCCGAAGATCGAGAAACTCGAGGTCGCGGCGCGTGGGGACGTGCGGCGGGCCAAGCTCTACTACCTGCGTGGCCGCATCGGCAAGGCCGCCCGCGTCGCCGAGCGGCGCTGGGGGATCGACGACGACGTGGTCGCGGCACCCGCGGCGGCTGCGGGTGAGAGCACCGCGGTCGACGCCGAGGGCGTGAGCCAGGAGGAAGTCGTGCCGGAGGCGGCGCCGGTCGAGTCCGAGGGCGGCGACGAGGCCGCTGCGGAGGCCGAGGAGACGCCGGAGGCCGAGGCCGATACCCCCGCTAAGGCGGAGGAGGCGCCGGTCGAGCCGGAGGCGAGCGCGGAGACTGAGACGGCGGCGGAGACGGACGCGGATGCGCCCGAGGCCGGGGAGACCGAGGACACTTCAGCGCCTGAGGAAGCCGAGGACGAGGAGCCGGCAGAGGCCGGCGACTCCGACGAGGACTCGGCAGCCTGAAACTCTCGATCCCGAAGCCGAAGACCAAAGGCGGCGGGCTCATTGAGTTGGCCGTCATCGTTGCGCTGGCCTTGGGCCTGGCCCTGGCGATCCAGGCCTGGGTCGTCAAGCCCTACCAGATCCCCTCCGAATCGATGGAGCCGACCCTCGACGTCGGCCAGCGAGTCCTCGTCAACCGCTTCATCTACCACTTCAGGGACCCGAAGCCCGGCGACATCGTCGTCTTCCACCCGCCCGCCGGCGCCGACAACGGCACGGAATGCGGCGTCGAGCGAGGACCGCACGAACCGTGCCCGAAACCGACCCCGGGTGAGTCGAGCCAGAACTTCATCAAGCGGATCGTCGCCGGGCCGGGGGACACTCTCTCGATCAAAGAAGGGCATCCGGTCGTCAACGGCGTCGAGAAGAAAGACGAGCCCTACATCAACCCCTGTGGCCCCGCCCCGGAATGCAATTTGCCGAAGGCGATCACGATCCCGCCCGACATGTACTTCATGATGGGGGACAACCGTGGGGCAAGCGACGACAGCCGCTACTGGGGACCCGTACCTCGAAGCTGGATCATCGGTGAGGCCTTTGCCACCTACTGGCCCCCCGACCGCATCGGCACCCTCTAAAGGGCCCTCCCCCAAGGGGAAAATGCATCGGCGCCGGCTGGCGCGCAGCCGCCGCCTGTTCGCCTTCGACCGCGGCCTCGGCAGCCGCTACGTCGCCGGCACCGACGAGGCCGGGCGCGGCTGCCTCGCGGGGCCGCTGGTAGCCGCCGCCGTTCTGCTCGACTACGAGTCCCTCTCGCACTCCGACCGCCGCGCGCTCAGCGGCCTGCACGACTCTAAGCAGATGACCGAGGAGCGCCGGCTGGAGATGTATCCGTGCGTGCTGCGGGCGGCAGAGCGGGTCAGCGTCGTGGTGCGCTGCGCCGCCGGGATCGACCGCCGCGGGCTGCACGTGACCAACGTCGAAGCGCTCTCGCTGGCCCTGGAGCGGCTGGCGCCACCAGAGGAGGCGATCGCGCTCTCCGACGGCTTTCGGCTGCCAGGTTGCGCGGTTCCGCACCGGCGGGTGGTGAAGGGGGACGCCACCAGTGCCGCGATCGCCGCCGCCTCGGTCATCGCCAAGGTCACCCGCGACCGCTACATGCGTGAGGTCGCCCCGCTGCACCCGGGCTGGGGGTTCGAGGAGCACGTCGGCTACTCGACCCCCGAGCACCGCCAGGCGATCGAGGAGATCGGCATCTCCCCGCTGCACCGGCGGTCCTTCCAGTCGGTGGCGTACTCGCAGCTCGAGCTCGGCTAGAACGCTCCTACGATGTGCTCGACCTCGACTGCGCGGTCGTCGCGGTCGAGGGTGACGCCGACGGCGTCGAAGCGAATGTCGTCGAAGGGCGGGAAGTCGCGGCGTTCCGCCATCCAGGCGGTGCCGAGACGGCGGACCTTGCGCTGCTTGGTGAAGTTGATCGAGAGGATCGGCTTCTCCGGGCCGAACCGGGTGCCGGCGCGGGCACCCTTGACCTCGACGAAGACGAGGACGCGCCCGTCGAGGGCGACGATGTCGAGCTCGCCGTAGCGGGTGCGGGCGTTGCGCTCGACGATCTCCCAGCCAGCGGCGGCTAGCTGATCGGCGACGAGGTTCTCTGCGATCTGTCCGGTGCGGCGTCGTGAGTCGGTCATGACCCCCTAAGGATTTGGAAGACACAGACTCTCCCCACCCTCGCCGAAGAAATTTTGCGAAGTGCGCGCCATGCGTGCGACCTGCCTCCATAGCGTCGCCTCCGTGCTCGCAACCGCCCGCACCTTCACCCTCGACGGCATCTCCGCCCGCCCCGTGCGGGTCGAGGTCGACGTCCACCGTGGCCTGCCCAACTTCACGATTGTTGGCCTGCCCGACGCGGCGGTGCGGGAGGCACGCGAGCGGGTGCGGGCGGCCCTGGTCAACTGTGGTTTCGAGTTCCCGCTGCGGCGGATCGTCGTCAACCTGGCGCCGGCGAGCCTGCGCAAGGCAGGGCCAGGGATGGACCTTGCGATCGCCGCAGCGTTGCTAAGCGCTTCCGGCCAGCTCGAGTGGGAGGGGCTGGCGCAAGTGGCGCTGGCGGGGGAGCTGGCGCTTGACGGCTCGACCCGGCCGATCCACGGGGCGCTGGCGATCGCCGAGGCGGCGCGGGAGGGTGGGGCGGGGGCGATCGTGCTGCCGGCCGAGAACGGGCCGGAGGCGGCGCTGGCGGAGGGGATCGGCGTGATCGGGGTGGAAGCGCTGGGACAGTTACCGGCGCTGGTCACGGGCGAGTGGGACCCACCGCGCCCGCTGCCGTTGCCGCTCCAGCTAGATCCGCCGCCTGGCGCTCCGGACCTCGCCGACCTGCGCGGGCAGCCGCATCTGCGCCACGCGCTGGAGGTGGCGGCCGCCGGCGGGCACTCACTGCTCATGGTCGGCCCTCCGGGTGCCGGGAAGTAATTGGCGGCCAGTCGGCTGCCGTCGATCCTGCCGCCGCTGGCGCCGGGCGAGGC
>JBQCEW010000156.1:0-18024 GCA_051959815.1 Solirubrobacterales bacterium | reverse complement strand
GGAGGCGATCCTCACCTGGCTGCAGGATCCCAACGGCCCGGTGCTGGGGGAAAAGCCGCCGGAGCGCGCTCCGGCTCCGCGCACGGAGCTGGTCCCCGACGAACCCGCCAAAGACCTGCAAGGGGGAAAGGGAGCGGCGCTGGCGCGTCGCCTGGCGGAGGAGGAGAAGCCCTGATGGTCCTGATGAAGCGTGAGTTGATCGCGGGGCTGAACACGCCCAGCGGCCTGGAAACGGCGCTCCAGCAGGCGGTGATGCTCGAGCACTCCACCATCCCGCCCTACCTCTACGCGCTCTACTCGCTCGCTCCCGGGCGGAACTCCGAGATCGCCGAACTGATCTCCTCCGTCGTCGCCGAGGAGATGGCGCACATGGCGCTCGCCTGCAACATCCTCAACGCGATCGGCGGCTCTCCGTCGATCGACGACCCGGCTTTCGTGCCCCACTACCCCGGCCCGCTCCCGGGAACGGTCGAGAAACAGCTGACGGTTCCGCTGGCCCCCTTCTCGCCCGAACTCCTGACAAAAGTCTTCATGGTCATCGAGCAGCCCGAGGAACCGCACGAATACCCTGATGCCAAAGCTCTTCTGGCCGAAGAAGCCCCCCTGACCATCGGCGCCTTCTACACCGCGATCCAGAAGCAGATCGAAGCCGGGGGCGAATCCCTCTTCACCGGCGACCCCGCACACCAGGTGTACGGCGGAATCGCCTTGAAGGAGGTGATCCCGGTCCACGACGTGCACAGCGCGGCCACGGCGATCGAACTGATCATCGAGCAGGGAGAGGGAACCAGCACGACCCCGACCGTCCCGCTCGCCGAAGAAGAAGAGTTGGCCCACTACTACCGGTTCGCCGAGATCGTCCACGGCAGGAAACTCGTACCCGCCCCCAATCAGGAACCACCGTGGGCCTACGCCGGCGAAACGATTCCGTACGACCCGGGAGGCGTTCTCCCGGCGCTCGAAAACCCGACGCCCGCAAGCTACCCGGCCGAGTCCGCGGCGCGCTATGCGTTCGACACCTTCAACTACACCTACACGTCCCTGCTCAAAGCCCTCCACGAAACGTTCAACGGCCAGCCGGAGGTGCTGAACGCGGCGGTGGGCCTGATGGAGTCGCTGAACGAGCAGGCGAAGGCGCTGATGAGCATGAGCTCGGGCGTGTCCGGGAAAACCGCGGGCCCCAACTTCGAATATCGGCCGACCAACCCCTGAAGGGAACTTCCATCGTGAGGGTGGAGTTCGCTACAGGGTGCGACCCCAAGATCGACCCTAGGATTCGGATTGGCCCCTGGGTGGCCGGAGGCTATTGATGACGGTGCTGCAAGAAAGGGAGCATGAGTTGGCGGCGCTCGACGCCGCTCTCAAAGAGGCTGCCGCCGGCAGGGGCGGCGCAGTGGCAATCGAGGGTGGGGCCGGTCTCGGGAAGACCCGGCTGCTGAAGGAGGTCCGCTCCCTCGCAGTCGAGGCCGGATTCGACGTTCTGACGGCGCGGGCCACCGACCTCGAGCGCGACTTCCCGTTCGCCCTGGTCCGACAGCTATTCGAGGCGCCGCTGGCTGCACTTACGGAGCGTGAGCAAATGGCGCTGCTCGAGGGTGCGGAGCCGGCTCGCAGTGCATTGGGGCTGGACCGGGACCGGGACGCCAGGCACGACTCCTTCGCCGTGTTGCATGGGCTCTACTGGGTCACCACTGCACTGGCCGAAAGAAGGCCACTGCTGCTCGCGATCGACGATGCCCACGCTGCCGACGCCGGCTCCTTGGACTACCTCGGCTTCTTGATGCCACGGATTGAGGAGTTGCCGGTGTTGGTTGTGGTAGCTGCTCGATCTGACGAGCCGGATACGCCAGCGGCGCTCGGGCGGGTGTTGAGCGACGCCGCCGTTCAGAACCTTGCCCTGGCTCCACTGAGTTCCGAGGCATCTCCCGCGCTGTTGGCGCAAGAGCTCGGCCGGCAGCCAGAGGAGCAATTCGCCGCCGCCTGCTACGAGGTGACGGGTGGCAATCCGTTCTATCTCCGCGAGCTGGCGATCACGATCAAGGAGCAGGGCGTCGAACCCAGCTCGGAGCAAGCGGAGAAGGTCCGGGAGCTGACGCCCAAGCGGGCCAGCCGGATGATCCTCATGCGAGTCGCTCGTCTCCGGCCGGATGCTGGCGCGGTTGCGCGGTCACTTGCCATTCTTGGAGACGGCAGCGACCTTCGCCTGCTGGCCGAGTTCGCCGGAGTCGGATTGGACGAAGCTCGGCGCGCCGCCGATGAACTGCGCGCGAGCGTCATTTTGGATGCCGGGCCCTCACCGCAGTTCATCCATCCCCTGGTGCGCACCGCGATCTATCTGGACATGCCCGTCGGCGAGCGAGCCGCATCCCATCGTCGCGCTGCGATTCTTATGCGCGCTCACAATCTTTCCCCGGAGCAGATCGCCACGCAGCTACTGGCCTGTGAGCCCGGCGGGGACCTGGCCGCCGTTGAGACGCTGGTCGAGGCGGGGAAGCGGGCGCTTGCCACGGGGGCGCCCCCCTCGGCGATCGCCTATTTGACCCGGGCTTTGGAGGAGACCCCACCGGCAGATCTACGAACTGAGGTCCTGGGCCTACTGATGACCGCGGGCTTGCGGGCGGCCGACCACGGCGTGCTGGCGAGTATCGATGTGAGCGTGCGTTTGGAATTGGAACGCGACCCATCGCTGTACCGCGATTGGGCGAACACGCTGGCTCTGTTTCTGACGCTTTGCGGGCGCTTCGAGGAGGCCGTCTCGATGCTGCAGGACGGCGTCGAGGCCGCGGTCGCGGCGGGCGATCTCGAGCTCGCGTTCCAACTGGAGGCCCAGTTGAGCAAAATTTCATTGGTTCTTCCTTCGAGGCCGAAGGTGAGTCTCAGCCACCATCTGGATCAGGTCGATCCAGACAGCCCAGGTGGTCGATTGGCGGCCGCGATGGAAGTTCGGATGGCATCCGTCAACGGAACCGCAGATGAAGCAGCGGACGCGGCGGAAAGGGCGCTGGCAAACGATGGGGCGATCTTCGCCGAGGAGCCCGATCCCATGGGCGCCATGGGCGCCGTTTCAGCCCTGATCTCCGCGGAACGATTCGATCAGGCTCGGTATGCGGTCGAATGGGCGATTGCAATTGCCCGCGAACGCGCTTCAACTCCTGACCTCTCCCTTGCGTGTGGGATCAGGGGCGCCGTTGCTTTAGGCGGTGGAGATCTCCTCGCTGCAGAGGTGGATGTACGCCAAGCGCTCGACATCGCCCGCCTGGCCGGGATTTCGGCGCTTGTGATGTTGGGTGTGGCTCCGATGGTCCAAATCTTGATCGAGCGCGACGAGCTCGAGGCCGCGGAGGCGGAGCTCCAAAGTTTGGGCATGGCCGATGGCCCGATTCCTGAAAGCGCGGTGGTCGCCATGGTGAGATATGAACGCGGCCATCTGCGCTACGCGCGGGGCGAACTGGAGCAGGCCGTTGAGGATTTCGGGAGCCTCTCGATCCATCCGGAAGAGATAGGGCTCGGCCCTGGCCCCAGCCTTCTGGTTGGCCCATTCGCTGCTCGGGCGCTGATTGCGCTTGGGGAGCACGCGAGGGCCCGCGAACTGGTCGATCCCCTGGTGGCGGCGGCGAAGCGCTGGGGAACGCCAACGGCAATCGCCAACGGACTTCGGGCGGATGCCGCGGTGCGGGGAGGGTCGGAGGGCATCGGCCTGTTGGAAGAAGCGGTTGCGCTGCATGTGGGTGGGCCTGCGCGCGTTCAGCGGGTGCACGCGCTTGTGGAACTCGGTGAAGCTCTGCGCCGTGAGGGAGCCCGCGCTCGCGCTCGTCCACCGTTGCGGGAGGGGTTCGAGCTCGCACGCAAGTGTGGCGCTGCTCGGTTGGCAAAGCGGGCGCACGCCGAGCTTGAAGCCACCGAAGAGACCCTGCGTCGCTACACGCCGATCGGCGTCGAGTCCCTGACCCCGAGTGAGCGACGGGTGGCGGAGATGGCGGCCTCGGGGATAACCAACCGCCAGATAGCCCAGTCGCTCTTCGTCACCGTCAAGACCGTCGAGGCTCATCTCAGCGCCGCCTACGACAAGCTCGACATCGATTCACGCGGGCAACTATCGGGAGTGCTGTAGCGGTCGAATACCCCCCTCAGCGCCGCGCGAACGGATCCGTCCAGAAGTCGTAGACCTGGAAGAGGCTGGACTTGCCACCCGGGATCAGGGTGAACTTGACAAGCTGCCAGCCGCTGACACTGAAGGGCTGGAGATTGACCGGATCGGAGAGAGTCCAGACGCTGCCGTCGCCGTGAACCTGGCCGGTGTTCTTCGGCGTCGCCCACGTCTTGGTACCAGCGTAGGAAACGTAGAAGAAGACCCCCTCCGCGCCGATCAGGTTGCGCACCCTCATCCGCGCCACGGGGAAGTCCTTGGTCACGCAGACGGTGGGGCTGACGGCCTTGGAGCCGCTGGGCAGGTTGAGCGCGCTTACCGGCTGCCCGTTGCCGTCGACGGTGGAGACCACGCTCGCCCCCCCGCTCAGCGTCCAGCCTTCTCCGTTGAACCCTTCTTCGTCCTGGCCGGGGACCTGGCTGTACAGCCTGGAATCGCCGGAAGAGAGAAAGTGCTGCGACAGCACCGCTTCGGTGCATTCCGACGTACTGGTTATTTCGGCGCGGCTCGCGCTGGCAACCGCACCGGCCAATGCGAACACGGCGAGCAGCGCGAGCAGGAACCGGGTGAGCGGAAGCTTCTCGATCGTGATTGACACTGACTACCTCCTGTAGGCATGCGAAAAGGACTCGGTTGTTCACCAAGCTGGCGGCTGAGCCATCTCCCCGTGGAGACCTCTGGCTTTGCGTCCCTGCCTCGCGACAGGTTTGCCCTTTTTCAGCTGACTACAGAGCGGCTATCGGACGCGAAGGTGGGAGCTTGAGCAGGTTCGGACGAACGGCTACTCAAAATCGGAGCCACTCCGGCATGCCTGTGCCACTAGGGGGTAGAGCTCGGCTATGACCAAGAAGCGCGTTGCTCTTCTGCTAATCGCCATTGCCTTGATCGTCGCCCCTGTCGCTTGGAGCTATGGGGCGGCCGCTGACGACGGGCCGGCAGAAAACATTCCGAATGCGCGGGCGGCGATCGAAGCTCTGCCCTATCCCTTCACCTTCAGCTACCCGCCGCGGGACACGCGGCATGCGCTGATTATCCGGATCACCGACAAGCTCGGCAAAAGCTTCCGGTTCTTCCTCTTCGCCGGCAATGCGCCGCTGGACATCGGCATTCCCACCTATCACCGCGAACACCTCACCGGGGGCCAGCTCGGCCAGAACTACGTGATGCTGAACAACGAATCCCACGAGATCCGGCCCGAAACGACTTCCCTTCCGATCAGGAGCTACAGCGGCAACTCGGGGATCACCAAGGCGATGGAAGACGAATTCTTCGAAATCGAGTTCGCCGTTGAAGACGCTGTCTGCGAACTCTCGGAAGGCCATCCCTGCCAGGGGCTTTGAGCAGCCCGAATTTGCGCAGTCGCAATTTGGCGACCTCAGTCCGTTGCAGTTTCGAGATCCTCTAGATCCGCAAGGTCGCGAGTTCTCCCCGCCGCTCTCTTCATCGCTTTCAGATCGTCAATCGAGCAGACCGCAACGTTAACGCCGAGGATCTCCGTCTCAATGGCGCGTTCGCGTAATTCCTCATAACTGGGAATGCCGTCCAGGCCCTGGACGACGTCAAGCCGACCAAGATCCGTCTCAATTGCAACCTGTTCACCGCCTGCGAGCATCGAGGCGATTGAGAAGGGACTACCGAGAAGCGCCTCTCCCTGTTGCACGTGTCCGCCGACAGCAACCACAACTTCTGCCAGGCTTTTGACGTTCTCGGACTCTAAAGCCACCACGACATCGACATCCTTGGTTCCGCGCACGACCCCCCAGGCATTGACGGCTAAGCCGCCTACCACGACGAACTCCACGCCCGCGGCCGCAAGACGCCGCAGCAACTCGTCGAAGGCTGGTTCGCTCAACTCTTACGTGCAGCCCCGGTGAATCGCATCAGCTTGTGGCTAAGCGCGATGCCCTCGGCGAGATTCACGCTCATCGGCCGCCGTGCATCTTCACGCAATCGCTGCGCACGCACGGCGTCAGCATGTGCAGCGGAGGACGTCGCAATCTTCTGGCGGTCCTTCATGAACAGGATGCTAACGCCGGTCGGAGCTGTCTCAATGCTTAAGGCTCCAACTCGGGCGCTAGGGTCTTGTCGATGGACGCCTCCCCAGCTTTCGAGGTCCACGAGGCAATCCTGCACGGGCACCGGGCCGTTTACCGGGTCGCCGGCAGCGGGCCGAACGTGGTGCTGATCCACGGGATGATCAACTCCTCGCGGCACTGGGAGGAGGTGGCGCAGCGGTTGGCGGGCTCCTACCGGGTGATCGCGCCGGACCTGATCGGGCACGGCGACGCGGCGACGCCGCGGGGGGACTACTCGCTGGGGGCGCACGCGGCGAGCATCCGCGACCTGCTGACGACGATCGGGGTCGAGCGGGCGACGATCGTCGGCCACTCGCTCGGCGGCGGCGTCGCAATGCAGTTCTTCTACCAGTTCCCCCAGCGCACCGAGCGCCTCGTGCTGGTCTCCAGCGGCGGCCTCGGGCACGACGTCAGTCCGCTGCTGCGGGCGGCGGCGCTGCCCGCCTCGGCGGCGTTACTGCGGGCGGCGACGCGGCCGCGGGTGGTCGGCGCGCTCGCCGCCGCCGGCGCTCGCCTGCGGGCCAAGGGCAACTCGACTGGCATCTACCTGCAGGCGGTGGCGCGAGCGCTCGGGCCGCTGCAGGAGCCCGGCTCCCGCCGCGCCTTCCTGCAGACGCTGCGCTCGGTGATCGACGTCCAGGGACAGAAGGTCAGCGCCCGCGACCGCCTCTACCTGCTCGGCGAGATGCCGACGCTGATCGTCTGGGGCGAGCGCGACCGCACGATCCCGCTCGCCCACGGCCTCGAGGCGCAGCATTCGGTCCCCAACTGCCGCTTCGAGACCCTCCCCCGCGCCGCCCACTTCCCCAACCTTGAAGACCCGGAGGGGCTGGCGGCGGTCCTCGGTGACTTCCTCGCGACGACCTCCCCCGCCCACATCGTCGACTCCGAGTGGCGCGACGTGATCGCGCAGCGGGCGCGCCTGCGCCGAGTGGCGTAGCCGCAGCCGATTTTCGACACACCCCACTGTGTCGAAAATCGGCTGCGCTTATTCGACTGCGGCGATCGCCTTCTTGACTTCGGCGAGCGACGGCCCTTCCTGCAGGGTCTTCGTCCCGTTCGGGCCGGTGACGACCATCCCCTGGCCGATGCGGATGCCGAGGTTGCGGCCCAGTTCCTCATAGCCTTCGAGCCGCTTCTGAATCGCGCTGTCGGAGACCTTGGCCTTTTCGAGGTCGCTCTCCCATTCTTCGATTTCCAGTTCCTCGACACCGCCCGCGATCGACTTCTCGAAGTTTTCGAAGAGGGGCGGGGTTTTGAACCGGTTCGCTTCTTCCTGGGTGCGGAAGAAGAGGTAGATGAACTGCCAGCCGTAGCCCTGTTCGGCGGCCGCCTCGGCGCCGTATAAGCCGAGCTCCTGCGGCGATTCCGAGTTCGAGTAGTGGCGCCACAGCAGCTTGACGTCGCCGGAGCGCACATACTTTTCCATCAGCCCCGGGATCGTGCTGAGGAAGTCGTCGCGGCAGCTCGAGCACTGGATGTCGTTGAAGACCTGGATCGTCACCGGCGCGTCGCTGGAGCCCAGGCGGTCCCCTTCCTGCGGCACGCCGCCGAACAGTTCCTGGGCTTCCGCGATCCCGGCGACGTGGACGATTCCCTTGTCCGCCTTCTGGGTCGAGAGCTTGACGATCGTGTAGCCGAGCCCGAACAACCCGAGCGCGAGCAGGGCGGCGACCCAGATCCTGCCCCGCCGGGGCAGCGGCTTGACGGCAACTTCAGAGGACATCCAGATGCATTATCGCGGGCCGCGCCTTCCGGCGATTCCGGACTCTGCGCACTTTTGTGGTTGACACGTCCTCCCGAGGGGATAAACATGGTCATACTCACTTTCAACGACCGGGAGGTCACCCAATGGCCCATCACCTCACCCCCGCCGAGCTCGCCGACCATCTGCAGATGGAACGACAAGAGGTGATCGGCAAATGCGTCGAGATGGGGGTGCCGATTTACCACGGCCGGATCGACCGAACGCTCTTCGAATCCTCGCTGCGGAGCCTCACCGCGCCCTCCTCGCGTCGCCCCTCACGCCAAGCTCGGCGCTGAATTAGACTCCTCGGCAGATGCCGGGGAGAGGGACGAACTCCAAGACGATCGCCGACCTGCTGCCCCGCGCAGCGGCGATGTACGGCTCGGCTGCCGCGGTCAAGTACAAGGAGGGCGACCAGTGGATCGACCGCACCTTCGATCAGGTGCGCGAGATCGTCCGCCCGCTCGCCTTCGGCCTCGTTACCTTGGGCATCGAGAAAGGGGATCGCGTCTCGATCCTCGGCAACACCCGGCCCGAGTGGACCTACTTCGACTTCGCCGCGCTCTCGATCGGCGCCGTTGTCGTCCCGATCTACCAGACCAACTCGCCCGAGGAGTGCCGTTACGTCCTCGAGAACTCCGACTCCAAGGTCGTGATCGTCGAGGACGCCGAACAGCTTGAGAAGGTGCGCCAGGTCCGCGACCAGCTACCCCAGCTCGAACACGTCGTACTGATGACCGGCAGCGCCGAGGACGCGATCTCGATGGAGGACCTCGCCGCCAAAGGCGCCGGCGGGAGCGACGAGACCTGGAAGGCCCTATACGAGGCGGTGACCCCCGAGGACATCTGCACCTTCATCTACACCTCCGGCACCACCGGGCCGCCGAAGGGCTGCATCATCAGCCACGGCAACTACCGAGCGATGCTGGACATGGTCAACGAGGTCAGCGTCATCGAAGACGAAGACCTCACCTACCTCTACCTGCCGCTCGCGCATTCCTTCGCGCTGCTGATCCAGCTCGGCAGCTTCGACCTCGGCACCACGATCGCCTACTGGGAGCGGGACCCGCTGAAGATCCTCCCCAACCTGGCCGAGGTGAAGCCGACCTACTTCCCCTCGGTGCCGCGCATCTTCGAGAAGATCTACACCGCCGCCACCAGCGGGATGGAAAAAGAGGGCGGTCTGAAAAAGGCGATCTTCGACTGGTCGATCAAGGTCGGCGCGAAGATGCGCGAGGCCGAGCACGAGGGCCGCAAGCCCGGCTTCCTGCTGCAGCGCCAATACGCCTTCGCCGACAAGCAGGTGCTGTCGAAAATCCGCAACCTCTTCGGCGGCAGGGTGCGCCTGGCGGTCTCCGGCGCGGCGCCGATCAACCCGGAGATCCTGCGCTTCTTCGACGCCGCCGGCGTCCTCGTGCTCGAGGGCTGGGGGATGACCGAGACCTCGACCGCGGCGACGATCTCCACCCCCGAGGACTTCAAGGTCGGGACGATCGGCAAGCCCTTCCCCGGCTGCCAGGTGAGGATCGCCGACGACGGCGAGATCCTCGTCAAGGGCCCCAACGTCTTCCAGGGCTACCACAAGAACCCGGAGGCAACGGCGGAGACGATCGTCGACGGCTGGCTCCACACCGGCGACCTCGGCGAGATCGAGAGCGACGGCTTCATCAAGATCACCGGCCGCAAAAAGGACATCATCATCACCGCCGGCGGCAAGAACATCACCCCCGCCAACCTCGAGGCCGAAATCAAGCAGCAGCCACTGGTCTCCCAGTGCGTCGTCGTCGGCGACCGCCGCCCCTATCTGGTGGCCCTGGTCACTCTCGATCCCGAAGAGGCGGTCAAATATGCCCAGGAGCACAACCTCCCCGAGGACCCGGCCGCCCTGGCCGAGAACCCCGACGTCAAGGCCGCGATCGAAGCCCACGTCGAGAAGATCAACCAGAACTTCGCCCGCGTCGAGCAGGTCAAGAAGATCGCGATCCTTCCCCACGACCTCTCCCAGGAGTCAGGCGAGCTTACGCCGACCCTGAAGGTCAAGCGCGCCATCGTCGCGCAAAAGCACGAGAACGCGATCGAGCAGCTCTACGCGGCCTAGCCGCTGCTGACTAAGAAGCCTCGCCGGTCTGGCGGAGCAGGACCGAGGTGGTTTGCTCCAGCACGCGGCGCCAGGTCGAGGTCTCCTCTGGCTCTTCGTCTGTCGCTTTTTCGACGACGCGGCGGACGCGGCGCTCGGAGATTTCGAGGCCGTGGCGATCGGCGATCTCGTGGTAACGGTCGTAGTCGCGAGCGAGGGTGGCGGTGACGCTTTCGAAGCCGTGTTTAGCGATCTGCAGGCGCCGCGAGTAGTCCATGATCGGCGTACCGAACATCAGCTCGTCGGTCGGCTCGGGCTCGAGCAGGATGATGTCGACGCCCGGGTAGCGCTCCTGCCACTGGTGGACGGCCTGGTGCAGGCGCTGGTGGGCGATCAGGCGGAAGGTCTGGTTGGCGATCGCCGGCAGGCCCATGTCGGACACGCGGCGGACGCGGCGGCCAAACACGGTCGGGATCGTCTTCTCGAAGTCGTTGACGTAGGGGACGAGCGGGTTGACGACGACGATGAACTTGGCGCCCTTCTCGACCGCGATGTCGACGTTGGTGGTCGAGCGGATGCCGCCGTCGACGAACTGGCGCCCTTTGAGATCGACCGGCTTGTAGACGAGCGGCAGGCAGGTCGAGCACTCGACCGCTTTGGAGATTGGGACGTCGCTCCAGCCCTCTTCGCCGAAGACGATCCGCTCGCAGGTATCGAGGTCGGTGGCGGTCAGGTAAAGCTCGGTCTCGAGCAGGCGGAAGTCGTTGACGCGACCCCCCTCGCTGAGGGCTTCTTCGACGTAGTCCGAGAGGCCAGCCCCTGAGTAAAGGCCAGTTGGCAGCGCCTCGGCCAAGCCGACGCCGATGTCGATCATCGAGAACTCACCGATCCGCGTCAGTTGCCGCAATAGCTGCACGGTCCGCAGCGGCAGCGCCGCGGCTTTGGACAGGAGGCCCATGTAATTCAGTTTCAGGACCCGGTTGAGGTCGAGGTCCTCCAAGTCGGAGGGGATGCGGGAGTTGATCACCTGCATCATCTCCTCGGGCGTGATCCCGTTGGCCAGCATCGAGGCGACGAAGGAGCCGGCGCTGGTGCCGACGTAGACGTCGAAGTTGTTGACCGTGCTGTTTACCGCCAGCAGGTCGAGGGCCCGCAAGGCGCCGATCTCGTAGACGCCGCCGGTGAAACCGCCGCCACCAAGGACGAGCGCGGTCTTCGATGGCTTTTTGCGCCGTTTGCCCCGTCGCCGGGGGCTGGACTCGATGTCTACGACCTTGCCCACGATCTATGCAGTATTCCAGGGCCAACGGTCGGGCATGACCGCTACCTTCCACGTTTCGCGTGTTGGAAAACCCAATGAAACGCACTCTCCTTGCGCTTTTGGTGCTCTCAGCAGGCCTTTTTCTGCTCTGCGCCGGCGGCGCGCAGGCGAGCACCACCTGCAACCAGATGCGCGCCTGGCTGCACCAGGGAGGCGGCGGTGCCAGCGGTCTGGTGGTGGTCGAGGCGGAATCTGGAAAGGTCGTCTGCGCCAGCGCACCGGGGCGTCCTCGCTCCCTCGCCTCGAACATGAAGCTGTTCACGACCTCGACCGTGCTCTCGCGCCTGGGGCCGGAAACCCGGATTCCGACGAAAGTCTTCCGCGACGGCAAGGTCGACGCCCAAGGCGTCCTCCACGGCAGCCTCTACCTGCAGGGCGGCGGCGACCCGACGCTGGGGACGCCGAACTTCTACGACAGCTATCTGGCCGGCCTCGGCACCGATCTCTACGCGCTCACGCCCCAGGTCAAGGCGGCGGGGATCAAGTCGATCACCGGCCGTCTCTACGCCGACGACACTATCTTCGACCGTCTGCGCGGCGTCGCCGACTCCGGCTACGCGACCAGCTCCTACATCGGCCCGTTGTCGGGCCTCGCCTTCAACTCCGGCTTCGCCGGCTCGACCAGCTCCAGCGGCTTCTCCTCGGATCCCGCGAAGCTGGCCGCCACGAAGCTCGCGAGCTCGCTGCGGCGCGCCGGGGTAGCCGTCCCCCCGCAGGTCGCCCTGCGGCCGACGCCTCCCAACGCCGAACGGGTCGCGATGGTCCAGTCCCCCACCCTCGACCAGATCGTCAACACCACCGACGTCTGGTCCGACAACTTCTTCGCCGAGATGCTGATCAAGCTGCTCGGCGCCCGCCTCGGCGGCGCGGGGACCACCGCCGCGGGTGCGGCGGTGGTCGAGGCCTTCGCCCGCAGCGAGGGCTCCGGCGTCCACGCCGTCGACGGCTCCGGCCTGACCCGCTCCAACCGCGCCAGCCCGCGCCAGGTGGTCAACCTGCTGCTGGCGATGCGAAACGAATCGGTGGGTGAAGACTTCACCCAGGACCTTGCCCTAGCCGGCCACGAAGGCACCGTCGCCGACCGCATGCACGGCACCGCCGCCTACGGCCGCTGCCGGACCAAGACCGGGACGATCACCGGCGTCAGCAACCTCTCCGGCTACTGCTTCAACAAGAGCGGCCGGGTGATGGCCTTCTCGGTCCTGATGAACGGCGTCAGCAACCTCACCCTCGCCCACCTAGACCAGGACCGCATCGCCGGCGCCGTCGCCGGCTACTAGTCCTCGCGGCGCGACCGGGAGCAGCTGGGTGCTGCAAAATCCCATGGTTCCTTTGTCGTCCATGTCCCGACAAAGGAACCACGGCTTTGAGCTGGAGTGGAACTCAGCGATCCCGTGGTTCGTTTGTCGTGCAGCAGCTGACAAAGGAACCACGACTTTGCCTCCGTCCTACGGCGTGGCGATTGTGGAGGGTGCCGACGTCTTCCGGAGGAATGTTCGGCGATATGCAATCTGGTTCTTGCGCGGGCGTAGCCCGCGCTCACTGATTGCCACTAAGCGGCGAAGCCGCGTGTGGCGCAATTCCGGAGGAGGACGTCGGCACCCTCCCCCGGCAGCGCTTCGTCCCTACGAAGACCCGCCGACCAGCTTCCGCAGGCCCGCCTCGTCGAGGACCTCGGTCCCGTATTTCTCCGCTTTCGCCAGCTTCGAGCCCGGGTTGTCGCCGGCGACCACGTAGTCGGTTTTCTTCGAAACCGAACTCGTGACCTTGCCGCCGGCTGACTTGACCAAGGCCGCCGCCTCCTCGCGGGTCAGCTCCGGCAGGGTGCCGGTGAGGACGACGGTCTTGCCCTCCAACGGACCGCCTTCCTGGCGCCGTTCAGAGGGGTCCGCCTCCAGCCGCAACCCCTTCTGCTTCAGCTTTTCGACCAGCGCCCAGGTGTCGTCGTCGGCCAGGGACTCGGCGATCTGTACCGCCATGATCGGCCCCACCCCCTCGACTTCCTCAATCCGCTCCGGGTCGGCCTCGTGCAGCTCGTCGATCGAGCCGAAGTGGTCGGCCAGGGCCTCCGCCGTGACCGAGCCGACGCCGGGCAGCCCGAGCGCGTAGAGGACACGTTTGAAGGGCCGGCTGCGCGACTCGTCGATCGCCGCCAGGAGATTGTGCGTCGAGGTCTCGCCGAAGCGGTCGAGCGCGACAAGCTGCTCCTCGGTCAGGTCGTAGATGTCGGCGACGTCCTCGATCAGCCCTTCCCCGAGGAAGCGCGAGGCCTGCTTTTCGCCGAAGCCGTCGATGTCCATCGCGCCCTTGCTGACGAAGTGTTTGACGTGCTGGAAGGACTGGCCGGGGCAGCCGCGGCGGTTGGGACAGATCGTGAAGACCGAGTTCTCCGGTTTGACCGTCTCGGTGCCGCAGGCGGGGCACTTCTTCGGCGGCTTCGGCTTCCTCGTCCCCTTCGGCCGCCGCTGCGTCATCGGCGAGACGACCTGCGGGATCACGTCGCCGGCTCGCATCACCACCACCTCGTCGCCCTCCCGCACGTCCTTGCGTTCCAGGTCCTCCTCGTTGTGGAGGGTGGCGGTGGTGACGGTGACGCCGCCGACGTGGACCGGCTCCAGCATCGCGAAGGGGACGAGGTGGCCGGTTCGGCCGACGTTCCAGACCACCTTCTTCAGCTTCGTCGTCGCCGTCGTCGGCGGGAACTTCCAGGCGATCGCCCAGCGCGGCTCGCGCCCGACCACGCCGAGCTCGCGCCAGAGCGCCTTCTCGTCGACCTTGACGACGACGCCGTCGATCTCGTAGTCGAGCTCGTCGCGCCGCTCCTCCCACCAGTGGCAGCGCTTGACGACCCCCTCCACCCCCTGATGGTGGTCGGTGTCGGGGTTGACCTTGAAGCCGCGGTCGCCGAGCCATTCGACCTCGTCCATGTGGGTCGGGAGGTCCAACCCGCGGACGGCGCCGATCCCGTAGATCCAGGTCGAGAGCGGCCGTTCCGCGGCGAGCGCGGGGTCGAGCTGGCGAATCGAGCCGGCGGCCGAGTTGCGCGGGTTGGCGAAGGTCGGTTCGCCCGCCTCGGCGCGGCGCTCGTTCAGCGCTTTGAAGGCGGCGATCGGCAGGTATATCTCGCCGCGCACTTCGACCAGCTCCGGCGCCTTGTCGATCCGCAGCGGCACCGAGCCGATCGTGCGCAGGTTCTGGGTCACGTCCTCACCCACGCGGCCGTCGCCGCGGGTGGCGCCGCGGACCAGGACCCCGTCCTCGTAGGTGAGGGTGACGGCGAGGCCGTCGATCTTCGGCTCGGTCGTGTAGCTGAACTCCGAGGCGGTGATGTCGAGCCGCTTCAGGTAGTTGGCGATCCGGTTCTCCCAGCCCCGCAGCTCCTCCTCGTTGCGGGCGTTGCCGAGGGAGAGCATCGCCTCGTGGTGGGTGACCTGCTCGAAGTGCGAGAGCGGCGGCGCCCCCACCCGCTGCGTCGGCGAGTCGGGGGTGCGCAACTCGGGATGCTCGCTCTCGATCGCCCGCAGCTCATCGAGCAACGCGTCGTACTCGTCGTCGCCGATCTCCGGTTCGTCGAGAACGTAGTAGAGGCGGTTGTGGCGGTCGAGGAGCTCCCGCAGCTCCGCCGCACGCTGCTCGGGCGACGGGCTCACGCGGTCGCGGCGCTGGCGGCCAGCATCTCCTCGAAGCCCCAACCGCGCAGGCGCTCGAGGCCGCCGTGGTCGGTGAGGTCGAAGTGGATCGGAGTGACGGCGATGCGCCCGTTGGCGACCGCGTAGAGGTCGGTGCCCTCGATCTCCTCGTAGCCGGGCTGCCAGCCGTAGATCTCGTAGTGGCGGCGGCCGTCCTTCTCCTCGACCAGCTTCAGCTCGTCGTTGTAGATCCGTTTACCGAGCTTCGTCACCTCGATCCCGGTCGGCTCCCGGGCGGGGCAGTTGACGTTGATCAGCGTCGCCTCCGGCATCGACTCCTCCCGTAAGCGCGAAACAAGCTGGGCGGTGAAGGGGGCGGCGACGGTGAAATCGAAGCGGCCGCTGACGTAGCCGAGACCGCCGGCGGAGGACTGCTGGGAGACGGCGATCGCGGGGATGCCGAGGACGATCCCCTCCAGCGCCGCCGCGACCGTGCCCGAGTAGGTGATGTCGTCGCCAAGGTTGGCGCCGTGGTTGATCCCGGAGACGATCAGGTCGGGGCGGCCGCCGACCAGCCCCAGCTCGGCGAAGCGGACGCAGTCGACGGGGGTGCCATCGGTGGCATAGCCGACCCGGCCGTCTTCGAACTCGACTTCCTCGACCGTGAGCGGGGAGCGAGTGGTGATGCCGCGTCCGATGGCACTGCGGTTCGAGTCCGGAGCGATCACGTCGACCTCGACGTCGTCGAGCTCGACCAGCGCCCGCCGGACAGCCTGCAGCCCCGGCGCCGAGATGCCGTCGTCATTGGTGAGGAGGATTCGCACTGACCCCGATTCTAGGTGTCGGAGATACTGCCGCCGTGCCCACGGTCAGGCTCGACATCGAATACGACGGCACCGGCTTCCGTGGCTGGGCCAGACAGCCGGGCCTGCGGACCGTGCAGGGCGAGTTGGAGACGGCGCTGGCGACCGTCCTGCGCGAGCCCGTCGAGCTGACGGTGGCCGGCCGCACCGACACCGGCGTGCACGCCCTGGGGCAGGTGGCAAGTTTCCAGACCTCAGCCGAGCCACCGGAGGACCTGACGCGTCGCCTCAACGGCATCGGCCCCGACGACGTCGCCGTCACCGCCGCCCGCGTCGTCGAAGACGGCTTCAACGCTCGCCACGACGCCAAAGCCCGCAGCTACCGCTACCGCCTCCTCGCCCGCTCCGCCCCGAGCCCCTTCGAGCAGGGCAAGTCCCTCTGGTGGCCCCACCGCATCGATCACGAAGCGCTGAAAGCCTGCGCCGCCGCCCTCCAAGGCACCCACGACTTCACCGCCTTCACCCCCACCCAAACCGACCACGTCCGCTTCGACCGCGACATCCTCGCCGCCTCCTGGGACCGAGAAGGCGACATCCTCAACTTCCACATCACCGCCGACGCCTTCATGCGCAACATGGTGAGAGTCCTGGTCGGCACCCAGCTAGAAGTAGCCAGCAGCCGCCGCACCGTCGAGAACTTCGCCCAGCTACTGCAGGGCGCCCCACGCACGGCAGCAGGAGACACCGCCCCACCGCACGGCCTCTACCTCGAGTGCGTCAGCTACGACTAGACGAGCTCGAGGAAGACCATCTCGGTCGAGTCTGACTTCCTCGGACCGAGCTTGACGATGCGGGTGTATCCGCCCGGGCGCGTCGCGTAGCGGGGCGCCACCTCGTCGAACAGCTTGTGGACGATGAACTTGTCGTTGTGGAGGGTCGCCAGCGCCTGGCGCCGGGCGTGCAGGTCGCCGCGCTTGGCGAGCGTGATCAGTTTCTCCACCTCGGGCTTGACCGCCTTGGCCTTGGCCTGGCTGGTCTGGATCCGTTCGTGCTCGATCAGCTGCTTGGAGAGGTTGGAGAGCAGGGCCATCCGGTGCGCCTTGTCGCGGCTCAGCTTGTTCCGCTTCTTTTTGTGCCGCATCGGATCCTCCGCTCTCCCTCGTCTACGCCTCTTAGTCTGCCTGAAGATCGAGTCCGCGGGAGTGCAGGGTCTCGATCACTTCCTCGATCGACTTCTGACCGAAGTTCGGGATCGCATTCAGTTCCGCGCGCGACTTGCGCACGAGGTCGCCGACGGTCTGCACGCCGGCGCGCTTGAGGCAGTTGTAGGAGCGGACGCCCAGTTCGAGCTCCTCGATCAGGATCTCGTCGAGGCCGTTGGCGGCAGCGCCGCCGTTGTACCCGCTGGAGGAGAAACCGTCGGTCGGCACCGCGGCGACCGGCTCACGGGCGGTCAGTTCTTCGACCCGGTCGGCGTCGGTGAAGATCGCCAGGCTCTTGATCAGGATCTCGGAGGCCTCGCGCAGCGCCGCCCCCGGCTCAATCGAGCCGTCGGTTTCGAGGTCGAGCGTGAGTTTGTCGAAGTCGGTCCGCTGGCCGACGCGGGCGGCGGCGACCGAGTAGGAGGCGCGCCGGATCGGCGAGAAGATCGAGTCGATCGGGATCACGCCGATCGGCTGCTCGTCGGACTTGTTCTCTTCGGCCGGCGAGTAGCCGCGACCGCGGCCGATCGTCAGGTAGACCTCGAATTTCGTTTTTTTGTCGAGCGTCGCGATCGGCGCCTCGGGGTTGAGGATCTCGACGCCGGAGGGAAGGTCGATGTCCTTCGCCTTCACCTCGCCGGGGCCGGTGGCGACCAGCGGCGCCTCGACCTCATCGGCATCCGTGTGCATGCGGACTACGAGGTCCTTGAGGTTGAGGACGATGTCGGTGACGTCCTCTTTGACGCCGGGCACGGTCGAGAACTCGTGCGCCACGCCCTCGATGCGGACGCTGGTGATGGCGGCGCCGCCGAGCGAGGAGAGGAGGACGCGGCGGAGGCTGTTGCCGAAGGTGTAGCCGAAGCCCTTGTCAAGCGGCTCGATCACGAACGAGCCGCGATTCTCCTCCACCTGTTCGGAGGTGATTCGGGGGATCTGGAAGTCGAGCATCGGGGTCCTGTGGTCGTCTAGGGAGCGGGCGGTGGGCGGCGGCGCGCGGCGCGGACGGCCGCGGAAGGGGGCTCC
>JBQCEW010000155.1:0-3819 GCA_051959815.1 Solirubrobacterales bacterium | reverse complement strand
GAAGCCGCGGAGGTATGGCTGCAGGGGCAGGGATTCCAGCCCGGCTATGCCTGGATGAAGTTCGTCCGCGACTCGCACCCACCGCGCTTCCCGGCCCCCGATGGAGTGGAAGTGGTTGAGCTCGCCGCCGCCGACGAAGAGCCCTTCGGCGCAATCGCCGCGGTCGGCTTCGGTATGCCCTCCTGGGCCGCCGACTTCTTCGCCCACCTGCCGGGACGCGAGGGCTGGCGCTGCTACGTCGCCCGCGTCGACGGCCAGGCGCAGGCCTGCGCAGCGATGGTGATCGAGGACGGGATCGCCGAGTTCGGCGTCGCCGCCACCCTGGAGGAGGCGCGCGGGCGCGGCTGCCAGACCGCGCTCCTGCACCGCCGCATCAGCGACGCCGCCGCGTACGGCTGCCACACGCTCTTCGTCGAGACGGGCGAGCGGGTGCCCGACCGCCCCTCGGGTAGCTACCGCAACATCCTTCGCGCCGGTTTCGAGGAGGCCTACCTGCGCCCCAACTGGCAGCGCAACTCTCCCTAGCGCCTGGTGTCACTCCAGGGGGCGGCCTTCGCCTGAACCCCCAGCCCGGCCCTTGCGTATGCCGGGCAATCACCAACCCAAGAAAGGCAGGGAAACCGTGCTCAGCAAGCGTGTCTCGATCCTCCTGGCAACCACCGCTATGGCGGCGACGATGATGCTCGGCGCCTTGGCCATCCAGGCGCAGGCGGCGCTCCGCCACATCGACGGAACCGTTGTCTCGAAGAACAGCAGCAACCACACCTTCCGCCTCACCACTCAGAGCGGCAACCAGGTCCGCATCAAGGTCACCTCCTCGACCGTCTTCCAGCGCATCTCCGGCTTCGGCGGCCTCCACAACGGACTCCGCGTCGAGGTCGAAGCGAAGACCACCAGCAACGGCCTCGTCGCCACGCACGTCGAGACCCCCGGTGGGGGCGGTGGCAACGGCGGTGCCGACGACAACGGTGGCAACCACGGCGGTGGCGGAGCCGACGACGGCCCCAACCACGCCTGAGACCTAGCGCCGGCGCACCCGCTCGCTGAGCAGCTCGAAATCGTTGACGGGCTCCACCTCCCGCACCTGCCGGAAGGTGGTCGCCTGCCCGCCCACGAGCAAGCTCAGCCGCGGGTGCTCGCTCCGCACCCGGGCGACGATCTCCTCCAGCCGCGACCCGAGTTCGGGCATCGTCGCCGAGAGCCCCAGCAGGTCCGGCGACAGGACCTCAATCGCCTGCATCAGCGCCTCGCCGGGGACGTCAGCCCCGAGGTAGATGGTCTGGTAGCCGGCGTCCTCGAGCAGATCGGCGGCCATCCTCAGGCCCAGCGCGTGCTGCTCCTCCTCAATCGCGGCGAGCATTGCCCGCGGCTTGTCGGGGCGGGGCTCGAACGCCTCGTCGTCAAGGGTCTGCGAGCGCAGCGCCGCCAGTACGCGGTGGGTCAGCGCCGTTGCCAGATGCTCATCGGCGACGGTGATCGCGCCCTTCCCCCACAGCCTCCCCAGCTCATGCATCGCCGGGGTAACCACGCCTTGGTAGAACGCCGCCACCGACATTCCCTCCCCCAGTGCCCGGGTGGCGATCCGGTAGGCGCCACCGGCGTCGTTGGCCCGCAGCGCGTCGAGGTAGGCGCGCGACAGCATCGCCACCATCCGTCCCGAGGCAGCCGGGGTCGAGCTCTCAGCCCCCGCCGATTGTTCAGACACTCATAGGAGGGTACGACCGTGCTGGCCCGGGCTCAACCGGGCGATACCGCAGCGGCGTCTGTCAGCCCCTCTTCTCCGGCATCGGGAACTGCAACAGTGCCACCCGCACGTCGATCAGCTCCTCGCCACTGTCGCGAGAACGCTCGATGGAGCGCTCCCCCGCCTGTTCCACTTCCTCCAGGGTCCGGTCCAGCGTGCGGACGATTTCTCCCCAGCCCTTCTTGTCGAGGCGGACGGGGATGCGGCTTAGGTGACCGTCCGAAATCGTGTGGAGGCACTTCGCCAGCAGCGCCGCCTCCAGATCCTCGGAGATCAGACGGATAATGTCGAAGGCGACCACGTACGACTCGTCGTCCTCCATGGCCGCCGCTTCCTCCGTCGAGAAATAGACCCGTTTCTTGGCCCGGTAAATGCGCTCTGTGCGGCCACCGTGCTTGACCTCGTCGATCAGCTCGACGCAGCCGAGGTCGCGCAGCACTTTGATGTGATGGGCGGCGAGGTTGACGCTGACGTGGTCGAGCCGCCTGGCGATCTTCGAAGGGCTGCTCGGACCGTGGGTAAGGAGATGGCTGAGGATGTCAACCCGGGTCGGGTTGCTGACTGCCTTCATCAGGCAACGATCGACTAGGGCCGGGGCGGGCGGGGCAGGACTGGGGTTGGACACGATTCCCCCTGCAGGTCGAGGCCGACTGGAGCTGCGCCGAGTATTCCAAATGTGCACCGCTCAGTGACTTTGGTCTACCAGCGACTGGACATACGCCTCAAGACAGTGAAAAACGCGGTGCCCGGCCGAGGTGTCGTCACGTATAGCTCGGGGCCAGGTCCCGCTCTTGACGTGGGGTGCGGTCGCGGCGGGGAAGCAGGAGCGGGGTGAGGAGGATGAGGAGGCCGGCTGCGGCGATCGCGGCGCGGGGACTGGTGAGGCTGGCCAGCAGGCCCCAGGCGGCAGTCAGGGCGGCGATCGTGGCGTTGCTGGAGACCGACCAGGCGGAGAGGGTGCGGGCGACGCGGTCGGGCTCGGTCTGCTCGAGCCGATAGGTGGCGAAGATCGGATTGAAGACCCCCACGCTGGTGACCAGTCCGAGCTGAAGGACGATGACGAGCGCGAGGCCGGCGGCGCCGGCTCCGACGAAGGCCAGCCCGATCGACCAGCAGGCGCGCAAGGTGCCGGCGGTCAGCATGACCCGGTGCTGCCCGAACCGCGCCACGAGTCGGCGGGACAGGCGGGAGCCGAGAAGGCCGCCGACGCAGGGCGCGGCAAAGGCGAGCCCGTACTGCCACGGGGCGAAGCCGAGCTGGCCGAGCATCAGCACCGCGAGCAGCGGTGCGGTGGCCATGATCAACCCGTTGACCAGGATCGTGTTGAAGAAGAGCGAGCGCAGGGTCGGGTGGGCGAGGATGTACCGCCATCCCTCCAGCAGGTCGCCAGGCCGTAGTCCCGTCGCGGCGCTCCGCTGCGGCCGGGGCTCGCCCCCGCCGATCGCGCGGAGGCCCAAGACCGAGAGCAGGTAGCTGACGGCGTCGGCCACCACGGTGATCACCGGCCCGAGCAGCCCGATCGCGAGGCCACCGAGCGGCGGCCCGAGCATCGTCGCCGTCCACATCGTCGATTCGAAGCGGCTGTTGGCGAGGAGCAGGTCCTCCGGCGGCAGGAGCGTTTTCAGGAAGGCGCCGCTGGCGGCCTTGAAGGCGATGTCGGCCGCGGCAACCATGATCGCCGCTACCAGGAGCTGGACGAAGCTGAGCCAGCCGAGCGCGTAGGCAACCGGCACGCTGATGACGGCCGCGAACCGGACCAGGTCCATCGCCACCATCACCGGCCGCTTGCGCCGGAACTCCACCCACGGCCCGAGCGGCACAGCCACGACGGCCCCCATCGCCAGCCCCGCCGCAGCCAGGAACGAGACCTGCGCTGGCCCCGCATGCAGCACGAGGATCGCGATCAGCGGAAACGCGTCGAAGGCAAGCCAGGTGCCGAAAGTGCTGACCGCGTATGCGCCCCAGAGCCAGCCGAACTGCCTCCCCAGCGAGCGCTTCGCCCCCTGCACCTCGCCGTTCCCCGCCATCCCCCAAACCTGCCAGGCCGAGCGGCGGATCCCGTCAGAGCGGCGACT
>JBQCEW010000154.1:0-8271 GCA_051959815.1 Solirubrobacterales bacterium | reverse complement strand
TGTTCAGACGTGTGCTCTTCCGATCTGGGCCGTGGGGCTCGCCTTTCTGCGCGCCGGGGTGGAGGACGACGCCGGCGGCGCCGATCCCGTCGCCGATCGAAAGCGCGTGCGTCAGCGAGGTCAGCGACTTCACCCGCAGCTCCTTATCTCGAGTCGCGCAGTTGATCAGGTAGACCGCGTGGATGATCACCGCTTCGACCGGGGAGGCGTCCATCGCCTCGCGGAAGGCGGCGAAATCGTCCTCGCCGTATTTGGTCGGCCGCCACATACGCGGGCTCTGGTGAAAGATCTGGATAGATTCGCAGCCGCGTTCCTTGCCGCGCTCGATTGCGTGCGGCAGGCCGCCGCCAGTTGAAACATGCGCTCCGATCAACATGCCAAGCGATAACTCCCGTCTCAGGTTTGCCCCCTCGCCGACCGGTGCGCTGCACATCGGCGGAGCGAGGACGGCACTCTATAACTGGCTTGCGGCTCGCCATAACGGCGGCGAGCTGGTGCTGCGGATCGAGGACACCGACCGCGAGCGCTCGACCCAGGAGAACTGGGACCAGATCATCGACGCGATGGAATGGCTCGAGCTCGACTGGGACATCGGCCCGGTCTCGCAGTTCGAGCGCGCCGACCGCCACCGCGAGGCGCTGCAGCGGCTGCTCGATTCCGGCCACGCCTACCGCGACCATGCCACCGCCAAGGAGGTCGAGGCGTGGAAGGCCGAGCACGGCACCGGCCGCGGCTACCGCGGCACGCCCACCGACGATGAGACGGCGGCGATTCGGCTGCGTGTCCCCGACGAGGGGGAGACGGTCGTCCACGACCTGATCCGCGGCCCGGTCTCCTTCCCCAACGCCAGCTACGACGACTTCGTCATCGCCCGCGCCGACGGCTCGGTCCTCTACAACTTTGCGGTCGCCGTCGACGACGCCGAGATGGGGATCACCGAGGTGGTGCGGGGCGATGACCACCTCTCCAATACCCCCAAGCAGTTGCTGGTGCTGGAGGCGCTCGGCTTCGAGCCGCCGCGGTACGCGCACCTGCCGCTCTTGCACGGCCCCGACGGCAAGAAGCTCTCCAAGCGTCACGGCGCCGCCTCTGTGCAGGAGCTGCGCGACGCCGGTTACCTGCCCGCGGCCGTCCGCAACTACCTGGCGCTGCTCGGCTGGGGGGCCGACGACGACACCACGATCATGGCGACGGAGGAGCTGGTCCGGCGCTTCCAGGTCGAGGACGTCGGCAAATCGGCGGCGATCTTCGACGAGAAGAAGCTGCGCTGGCTGAACGGCCGCTTCATGCGGGAGATGCCGCTGGAAGAGTACGTCGCTGTCGTTGCCCGCCACCTCGATCGCGAGCCCGACAAAGATTTACGCGCGGCTTGTGAGATCGCGCAGGAGAAAGCCCAGACCCTGGAGGAGGTCTGGCCGCTGATCCGCTTCCTCTTCGAGCCGCCGGTCAAAGACGAGAAGGCGTGGAGCAAGGTGATGAAAGAGGGGAGCGACGAGATCCTCGCAGCGGCGGCGGAGGCGCTGGAGGGCGTCGAGCCTTTCGAGCCGGAGCCGATCGAGGCGGCGCTGGCGCCGCTACTGGAGCGCTTCGACCTCAAGCCCGGGAGGCTCTATCAGCCGATTCGGGTCGCGATCACCGGCACCTCGATTTCCCCGGGGATCTTCGAGTCCCTGGCTGTACTCGGCCGCGAGCGCTCCCTGGAGCGGATCCGCGCCGCCGCAGCGCGGCTCCAGGCCCATTGAGCCACAGAATCGCCCGCTAATCCCGCGGTTGCAAAGCGCCGTTGGCTAAACCTATTTGCGCTTTTTGCCGATGAGGTGCGCGAATGAGCCTCGCTACCACGCAGAGCACCGACAAGGTGTCCGTCCAAGACGGCGCCCGGACCGGGTCCCGCGCCGCTCCCGCCCCTGGCAGCCGGCTTGCGGAGGCCTTCGAGGCCGTCGAGCGCTACCCCGTGCTCGTCGAGTCGCGGGAGCGCGTGATCACCGCTGCCACGGCCGACACCGCCCGCCCCGGCGACATCGTCGAGGCGGTCGAGAGCGACGTCGCGTTGACGATCGCGGTCCTGCGCCAGGCCAACCGCACCGGCTACAAAGCCGGCGGCGTGGCCGGCATCCCCGCCGCCCTGGAGGTGCTGAAGCCGGCGGGCGTGCTCGCTCTCGCCGGCACCGCCCCCAGCTTCGACTTCTTCGAGCCCAACGGCGGCTGGGAGCTGAGGCCCGAGCGCTTCCGCGTCCACGCGCTCGCCACGCAGCGGGCCGCCGACCGGATCGGCCGCGTGGTCGGCTGGACCGAGCGCGACGAGCTGGCGGTGGCGGCGCTGCTGCACGACATCGGCCGGCTGGTGATCTCGCGTCTGCACCCCGGCTACAAGGTCTACTTCGATGCGGCTTCCCGCACCCCCGAGCAGCGCCTGCGGGAGGAACGCGAGCAGCTTGGGATCGACCATGCCCTGGTCGGCGGCGTCCTCGCCCGTCGTTGGAACCTGCCCCAGCGCATCGCCGTGGCGATCGAGCGCCATCACGCCGACGACGCGGAAGGCCTGGCGGCGATGGTCGCGACCGCCGACATGGTCGCTCACTACTGCCAGGGCGAGGCGATCGCCCCGGAGCGCCTGCGCGCCGCCGCCGATCGCTGCGGGCTCAGCGACAGCGCTCTCCGCGACCTGCTCTACGAGCTGCCGCTGCCGACCCAGGACGCGACCCGGGTCAGCGAGCCCTGCCCGCTTTCCAGTCGCGAGCTCGACGTCCTCCGTCACCTCTCCGAGGGGATGGTCTACAAGCAGATCGCCAGCGAGATGCACCTCTCGGTCTCGACCATCCGCACCCATCTCCACAACGTCTACGGCAAGATCGGCGCCGTCGACCGGGCCCAAGCGGTCCTGCTCGCCCGCGACCGCGGCTGGATCTAGCGCCTAGCGCTAGGACCGGCTAGTCGATCAAGCACTCGCGCAGGGCGATCGCCACCGCGTGGGTGCGATTACGGGCCCCGAGCCTGGCGAGCGCGTGCTTGGTGTGGGTCTTCACCGTCTCCTCGCTGAGGTCGAGCTCACGGGCGGCATAGGTGGTGGACTCGCCGTTGGCGAGCATCTGCAGGATCTCGCGCTGGCGCCTGGTCAGCTTCCCGCGGCTCCCTTTCGGGGGCACGGCGGGGTCGACGAATCTCTCCTGGGCGATCGCGGCATCGACGGCACGGCGCAGTTCTTTCGCTCCGGCGGTGCGGGAGACGTAGGCCGTGGCGCCGGCCTGGAGGGCGACGCTGGCGAGATGGCGTTCCGGCAGCTCACCGTGGGCAACGATCCCGAGGCCGGGTGAGGCGCGCTGCATCTGCTTGATCGTCTCCGGGCCGGTGAGCGAGTTGCCGTCGCCGTTGCCGCGCCAGCGCATGTCGACGATCGCGACGTCGAAGTCGCCGATGTCCCGCACGAGGTCGAGCGCCTCGCCCCGGGTCGGCGCCTCGTGGACGACGAAGCTGCCATCCAGCGCCTCCCGAATCCCAACCCGGACCAGCGGGTGACCGTCGACGACGAGGCAGTGGTGGGGGGGGTTCAGGGTGCTTCCTATCGCTGAGGACTGAGAGGGCGTCCAGTAACGAAAACGCCCATAGAGGTCGATCCTAGCCCAGCGCCGGGGGCGTGCGGTAGAAAGTTGGGGGTGATCTCAATTACCTCTAAGTCTCGTTACGCGGTAGTTGCGCTGGCGGAGCTGGCGCGAGCCGGAGATCGGCCTGTGCCGATCAAAGAGCTGGCCGAAAGGAGAGAGATTCCTGAGCAATTTCTCGAGCAGCTCTTTTCCACTTTGCGCCGTGCGGGGCTCCTGACCAGCCACCGCGGCATGCGCGGTGGCTACACCCTCTCCCGCCCGGCCGAAGAGATCACCGTGCTCGAGGTCGTGCAGGCGCTCGACGGCAAAGTCGGCGCCGAGGCCGACGAGGCCGGCGGCATCTGGGCCGAGGGGGTCACCGCCCTGCGCAAGGTCTTCGGCCAGACCACGATCGCCGAAGTCGCCCGCCGCGAGGCCGAAGAGGCCGGCAGCGGCATGTACTTCATCTAGGGATCAGCTCCCGGCTGCGAGCCTCGACACGGTAAGCAGCTTTGGTGTGGTTTGAGAACTCAAAGATGTCTAAGTTACGAAGTCATGAGGATGAAACTGTTTCGTCGAGTCAGCTTCGTAATCGCGCTGGTAGCTATGGCCTGTCTGGCGCCCGGCTCCGCCGCCGAGGCCGCGACCCTGTTCGGCACGACGACCGTCGAAGGATCGGGGGACTCGCTCACGGGCACCCACAGCGAGGCCTTCCGCTACGGATCCTCTGTTGCGGGCACGGCTACCGGCGTCGAGCTCTACCTGACGAGCACGTCGGGAGCGAAGGTTGCGCTCTACGCGGAGAGCGAAGGCAAACCGAGCACGCGCCTCGCCACGGGCCAGGTCGGCAGCAACACCGCGAACACCTGGGTCGCGATCCCGCTCGAAAGCAGCGTCGCGATCGCGAAAGGCACCCATTACTGGATCGCGCTCCAGCCGAACAGCGGGAGCAAAGTCAACTTCCGCGTCCACGCCCTGACGGGCGAAACGGACTACGAAGGCAACGGTTTCGCAAATCCCTGGAGCACGATCGAAACCTATTCGGACGGCCCCATGTCCGCCTACGTGACCGGTGAAGAAAAAGAAGAAGCCGAAGGCTTCGCCTGCCCCAAAGGTTCGTTGACCCCGAACAAAGAAGGCGTGATCGAAGTCACAACGAGCAAACAGCTCGTTTGCGGTCAGGAAGCCAAAGAAATCACGATCGATCCAGGTGTCGAAGGGACCGTGATCGAGCACAACTTCATCTCCGGCGGTGGGGAGGGGATCAACGCGGGCGGCGTCAACTGCAGCAGCCCGAATGCCCCGGTCTACGAAGGCTGCGTGAGCGAACCGGCTTTCACGAACACGCTGATCGCCTACAACGAGTTCGAAGGCCCGTTCGGCGAGGACCCGATTCACACGAACAACTTCAAAGACCTCACGATCGAACACAACTGGCTCCACGACTTCGAAGAGACCGGCAACCACACCGACGGCTGGGAGAACGTGTGGGGTGGCGAAGAAGCGGTGTTCCGCCACAACGTGATCAGCAACTTCGTCGGCGAGGGCACGCTGCTCAAGGACGGCGACGTGACGAACGTGAAATACGAAGACAACCTGATCGTCGACAGCGAAACGAACGAATCCGCGCCGGAAGGCGAGGCGGCGCTGCAGACCTTCGGGGTCCACGGGATCGAACTGATCCACAACACCTACGCGAGTAGCGGGGGAGAGGTGATCCGCGCCGAAACGACGGGCGCGACGGCGAAATACAACGTGTTCGACAACCTCACGGTCTTCGAAGGCGGCGAACTCACCGAGTCGCAGAACAACCTCGACGTAGAACCCTGGTCGTTCACCCCCGACAAAACTGACGTGTTCGGCACGCCGACGTTCAACGCAGACTGGCAGACGACGAAGAAAGCGCAGGACGGAACGACGCTTGGGATCGACTTCCCGGCCAGCGAAGTCATGGGAGAAGCCGGGCCTTAGCTCTCGGGTCCACGGTGCGGCGGGGCTAGACTGCCGCGATGCGAATCGGCGCTGAGGCCTCAGCGGTTGTCGGCAATACGCCGATGGTGCAGCTCGACCGGATGGGGGAGGGGCTGGCCGGGCAGGTGTGCGTGAAGCTGGAGTACTTCAACCCCGGAGGGTCGGTGAAGGACCGGATTGGGGTGGCGATGATCGACGCTGCCGAAGAAGAGGGGCTGATCAAGCCGGGGAGAGCAGTGGTGGTGGAGCCGACCAGCGGCAACACGGGGATTGCGCTGGCGATGGTCTGCGCGGCGCGGGGTTACGAGCTGATCCTGACGCTGCCGGAGGGGATGAGCCGGGAGCGGGGCAAGCTGCTGCGCGCCTATGGGGCCGAGGTGCGGGAGACGCCGTCGCTGGGGGGGATGAACGAGGCGGTGGCGCTGGCAGAGGAGATCCGCGAGCAGCGCAAAGGGTTCATGCCGATGCAGTTCTCTAATCCCGCCAATGCCGAGGTCCATCGGCGGACGACGGCGGAGGAGATCTGGCGCGACACTGACGGGGAGGTTGGCGCCTTCGTCGCCGGCGTTGGCACCGGCGGCACGATCACCGGCGTCGGCCAGGTGCTGAAGGAGCGCTCGCCGGAGGCGCTGGTGGTGGCGGTCGAGCCGGCGAGCTCGCCCGTCCTCTCCGGCGGCAAACCCGGCCCGCACAAAATCCAGGGGATCGGCGCCGGCTTCGTCCCCGAGGTCCTCGACCGCAGCGTCATCGACGAGGTGCTCCCGGTCGGCGACGAGGACGCGCTGGAGACGGCGCGGCGGGTGGGGAAGGAGGAGGGGATCCTCTCCGGCATCTCTGCCGGGGCCAACATCTGGGCGGCGCTGGAGGTTGCGGCGCGGCCGGAGATGGCTGGGAAGAGGGTGGTGACGATCGTCTGCGATTCGGGGGAGCGCTACATGTCCCTACCCTTCTTCTCACCATGAACCGCTGGAAACGGCTGCTCAAGGAGGTTCGCGCGGACGTCAAGGCGGCGCGCGAGCGCGACCCCGCCGCCCAGGGCGTCTCCGCCTTCGAGATCCTCACGAGCTGGGCCGGGGTGCAGGCGCTGCTCGCCCACCGGGCCGCGCACACGCTGATGGAAGCGGGCGTGCCGCTCGCCCCGCGCTTCATCGCCTACGTGACCCGCGCTGTGACCGGGATCGAGATCCACCCGGCGGCGCAGATCGGCAAGGAGTTCTTCATCGACCACGGCTCCGGCGTCGTCATCGGCGAGACCGCCGCGATCGGCAACTGCGTCACCCTCTACCAGGGGGTCACCCTCGGCGGTACCGGCTTCCAGCGCGGTAAGCGCCACCCGACGCTCGGCGACAACGTCACCGTCGGCTCCGGCGCGAAGTTGCTGGGCCCGATCGCGGTCGGCGACGGGGCGAAGATCGGCGCCAACACGGTCGTCGTCGAGGACGTACCGCCCGGCGCCACGGTCGTCGGCAACCCCGGCCACCCGGTCAGGCTCGAAGGCAGGCGGGTCGAAGGTCCGGACGCGGACTGGATCCACCTGCCCGACCCGATCGCCGACGCGATCAAGGGGCTCTCGGAGCGGATCGCCGAGGTCGAGGCGCGGCTGGCGCAGCTCGACGGCGGCAACGGTCCCTCGGCCGAGGTGGCGAAGATCGAGCCCCGCACCGGCCGCTCTTCCGCCGGCGGCTGAGGCCCGCCGAGCGCCTGGCTATGCTCGGCGGGTGAGTCTGCAGGAGCATTTCGACACCTCCGCCGAAGTGCCTGAACAGCCGGCGGCGGCGCCGACCGAGCCCGGCGGCGACCGGGTCGAGCGCCTGCTGGCGGGGCTGAACGGGCCCCAGCGCGAGGCGGTCGAACACGGCGGCGGACCGCTGCTGGTGCTGGCCGGCGCCGGCTCGGGCAAGACCCGTGTCCTCACCCACCGCATCGCCTACCTGCTGGCGACCGGGGAAGCGCGGCCGGGGGAGATCCTCGCGATCACCTTCACCAACAAGGCGGCGGCAGAGATGCGCGAGCGGGTCGGCCAGCTCGTCGGGCGCTCGGTGCGGGCGATGTGGGTGACGACCTTCCATTCCGCCTGCGCGCGGATGCTGCGCGTAGATGCCGAGCGGCTCGGCTACTCGAAGGGCTTCACGATCTACGACGAGGCCGACTCCCTGCGGATGCTGAAACGCTGCCTCAGTGAGCTCGGGGTGGATCCGAAACGGTTCCCGCCGCGGGCAGTGCGGGCGAAGATCTCCGGCGCCAAGAACCAGCTGACCGACGCCTCGGCCTACGCCGAGATGCAGGGCAGCGTCTTCGAGGAGGTCGTCGCCGAAGCCTTCCCGCTGTATGAGAAACGGATGCTCGAAGCCAACGCGATGGACTTCGACGACCTGCTCGTCCGCACGGTCAACGCGATGGAGCTCTTCGAGGAGGTGCGCGAGCGCTGGCGCCGCACCTTCCGCCACGTCCTCGTCGACGAGTACCAGGACACCAACCACGCCCAGTACCGGCTGCTGCAGCTGCTTGCCTCCGAGCACGGCAACCTGATGGTCGTCGGCGACGAGGACCAGTCGATCTACGGCTTTCGCCACGCCGACATCCGCAACATTCTCGACTTCGAAGACGACTTCCCACAGGCGGCGATGGTCAAGCTCGAGCAGAACTACCGCTCGACCGAAGTCGTCCTCGACGCCGCCAACGCGGTGGTCGAACGCAACCGCGAACGGCGGCCGAAGGA
>JBQCEW010000153.1:0-3251 GCA_051959815.1 Solirubrobacterales bacterium | reverse complement strand
CGCGACGGTCGACGTCGTCGTCACCGACGGCTTCACCGGCAACGTCTCGCTGAAGCTGCTCGAGGGCACCGCGAAGACGGTCGCCACCGCGGTCGGCGACGCCGCCCGCTCCAACCCGCTCGCCGCCTTCGGCGGCCTGATGTTGAAGCCGGCCCTGAACGGCCTGCGGCACGAGCTGCACCCGGACACCACCGGCGGCGCGATCCTGCTCGGCCTGCGCGGAATCGCCGTCGTCGGCCACGGCAGCTCCGGCCCGGAGGGGATCGCCAACGCCGTCCGCCTCGCCGCCCGCTGCGCCGAGGTCGACGCGGTCGGCCGCACCGCGGCGCTGCTCGCCGAGGGCGGCGCCGGCCGCGGCGCCCTGGCCGCCGGAGACCCTGCGTGATAGACAGGGTGGCTGGATGACGCGCGACGAAGTCCTCACCCTGGTCCGCGAGCACCTCGCCGAGGAGCTCGAAGTCGACGTCGGGCGGATCGACGAGGGAACCCGCTTCAAGGAGGACCTCGACGCCGACTCGCTCGACCTCTACGAGCTGGTGATGGAGCTGGAGGACCGCTACGGCGTCACCGTCAGCGAGGAGCAGGCGACCCACATCAAGACTGTCGGCGACGCGGTCGGCTTCGTGCTCGAGCACGCGCCGGCCTGAGGTCTTGGCGGAGGGGAAAGACCCGGCCGTAGACGCCCTCTCGGCGCTGATCGCCGAGCTGCCGGAGGACCTGCGCCGCCAGGCGCTGACCCATTCCTCTTGGACCGAGCGCCGCGTCGACTCCTTCGAGCGCCTCGCCTTCCTCGGCGACAGCGTCCTCGGCCTCGCCGTCGCCACCCGCGTCTACGGGGACTTCGAGAAGCTGGCGGCGGGCGGGCTGACCAAGGTCCACAACCAGGCGGTCAGCGGTGTCTCCTGCGCCGATGTCGGCCTGCAGCTTGGGGTGCCGGAGATGCTGCGCGCGAACGAGCCCGAGGACGTGGTCGGAGCGATCCCCGCCAAGATCCTGCTCGAAGGGGGCCGGCCGCTGCCGGAGGCGACCGAGGCGCTGATCGGCGCCTGTTACGTCGCTTTCGGCTTCGAGCGCACCGCCGCCGCGGTGGCCGAGGCCTTCGAGCCGCGAATCGAGCTCGCCTCCGAGACCCGCATCGACTTCAAGTCGGCGCTGCAGGAGCTTTTGGCCCAGCGCGGCGCCCGCGTAACCTACGAGGTGGTCGCGACGACCGGTCCCCCGCACCGGCGAACCTTCGAGGTGGTCGCGATCGTCGACGAGAAGCAGGTCGGTACGGGGAAAGGGCGGAGCAAGAAGGCCGCCGAGCAGCTCGCCGCCGAGGAGGCTTTGGCGCATCTTGGGGGTTAATCGCCCCGCATTTGCGTCCGGCCCGAGCGAGAGCCTTTAGGGGATGCGAGGAGCGCGCGGATGTATCTGAGATCGATCTCGATGAAGGGGTTCAAGTCCTTCCCCGAGCGCACGACCCTGGAGTTCTCGCCGGGCGTGAGCGTGATCGTCGGTCCCAACGGCTCCGGCAAGAGCAACATCACCGACGCCGTGCTCTGGGCGCTGGGCGAGCAGAGCCCGGGGGCGATCCGCGGCGCCTCGATGCAGGACGTGATCTCCGCCGGCGGCAAAGGCGTCGGTCAGCGCAAGGCGGCCGAGGTCGAGGTCGTGATCGACAACTCCGACGGCCGCGCCGCCACCGAATTCTCCGAGATCGCCGTCGAGCGCCGGCTCGACCGCAGCGGCGACAGCGGCTACCGGCTGAACGGCGCCCGTTGCCGCCTCACTGACGTCACCGACGTCCTCTCCGACACCAACCTCGGCCGCGAGATGCACTCGGTGATCAGCCAGGGCCGGGTGGAGGCGATCGTGCTCTCGAAACCGCGCGAGCGCCGGCTGCTGATCGAGGAGGCCGCCGGCCTCGGCAAGCACCGCAAACGCCGCCGCCGGGCAGAGCTGAAGCTGCGCTCTGCGCGCGACAACCTCGACCGCGCGCTCGATGGCGAGCGCGAGGCGCGGGCGCGGCTGCGGCCGTTGAAGCGCCAGGCGCAGGCAGCGGAGCTGGGGGCGCGGATCGAACGCGAGGAGCTGGGCCTGCGGGCGCAGCTCGTCTCCGAGGAACTGCGCTTCGGCGCCGATCGCGCCGCCGCTGCCGAAGAGGCGGCGAAGAAGGCGCGCGCGGTGCGCGAGAAGCTGGAGGAGCAGCTCGCCGAGGTCTCCAGGCACCGCTCCGCTGCCGAGGAGCGCTTTGCGGCCCGCGACCGTGAGCGCACCCAGGCCTGGGGCCTGCTGACGAAGCTGCGCGGCGACCAGGAGCGCGTCGCGGTTCGCGTCGCCAACCTCTCCAGCCGCGAGGCCGAGCTGGAGGCGGGGCTGGAGAACCTGCGGGCCGAGCTGGGTCCGCTGACGCTCGACGTCGGCCCAGGCTCGGCGCCGGGCGAGCGGGCGCGGAAACTGGAAGAGGAGCTGGGGGAGATCGACGCCGGGTTGCGGACCGCCTCCGAGGGACTGCAGGTCGCCCGCTCCTCCAACGCCGCCGAGGCGGCGCGCGAGGCGGCACTGGGCGACGTTCGCGCCGGCTCCGAGCGCGCCTCCCGCCACGCCAAACGGGCAGAGGGCCTGCTCGGCGAGCGCCACCGCGAGGCGATGCGGGCACGGCTGGCAGCCGGCGAGGCGCTGCTCGACGATGTGCGTAGCGCCCTCAAGGCCGCCGAAGCGGCCGGCGCCGCGATCCGCGCCCGGGTCGAGGCGATCGAGCAGAAGGTCGTCGGCGGCCAGGACGACGGCGACGAGATCGCCGAGGAACTGCGCACCTGTTCGCAGCGGGAGTTCGAGTTGCAAGCGGAGATGAAGAAGACCTCCGACGAGCTGACCCGGGCCGAGGTCGAGGCCGCCCACCTCGGCGACCGCCGGGCCGAGGCCGAGCGCGAGCTCGCTTCGATCGCCGATCGCCTTGGCGAAGAGATCCCGCCGGCCGAGGAGGCGCTCACGGATGAGGGGCGGGCCGAAATCGACAAGCGGCTGGAACGCCTGGAGCGGCGGCGGGCGCAGATCGGTCCCGTCAACCCGCTGGCCGAGCAGGAATACGACGAGGCGCGCGAGCATGTCGAGGCGCTGCAGGCGCAGCGCGAGGACATCGAGCGCTCGATGCGGGAGCTGGAGTCGCTGATCCGCGACATAGACCAAGAGATAGAGCGAGCCATAGAGAAGACAGTAGAGGCTAACACACAAAAATTATTGGAGATGGTTGTTCAAAATTTTCCGTG
>JBQCEW010000152.1:0-6815 GCA_051959815.1 Solirubrobacterales bacterium | reverse complement strand
GGTGGATGAAGTAGATCCACTCAGGCATCCCGCACCTCCTCCCCCGCCTCGATCCGCGGCTCCGTTCGGGACGAGATGGGGCTCACCTCGCTCCGGAAATGGCAATTCGATGACGTCGAAGTCTTTGGGGGCGATCGTCGGTTCGAAGACCTCTTTTGCCTCCTCGATCACCTTGCCGACGTGGTAGCGGGAGGAGATGTGGACTAGGGCGAGCAGCTTCACGTGGGCCTCGGCGGCGACGGCGGCGGCCTGGCCAACGGTGGAGTGGCCGGTTTCGGCGGCGCGCTGGGCCTCCTCCTCGGCGAAGCTGGCGTCGTGGACGAGCAGGTCGGCGTCGGCCGCGGCGGAGACGGTGGCCGGACAGGGCGCGGTGTCGCCGGTGATGACGATCGTGCGGCCGGCGCGACTGGGACCCATGACTCGGTCCGGCGTCACCGGACCGGCCTTCCCCTCGACCGTCTCGCCCCGCTGCAGCGCGGCGTAGGCCGGCCCTTCCGGCACGCCGGCGGCAGCCGCGGCGTCGGGGTCGAAGCGGCCCGGTCGGTCCTCCTCGACCAGCGCGTAGCCGAGCGAGCGGGTGTTGCCATGAGCGGTTTCGAACGGCTCGATCCCGTAGCCGTCATGCGGAATCGGCTCGTCGTTCCCCAGCTCGATCAGGTCGACAGTGAACTTGAGCCGCCCGATCAGCGGCGAGAAGACCTGGAACAGCTCCGAAAGTCCAGGCGGCCCGTAAACCTTCAGCGGCACCCGCCGATCGGTCAGGTCATACGTTTTCAGCAGCCCCGGCAACCCCAGCACGTGGTCGGCATGGAAGTGCGTCAAATAGATCTCGTCCGCCTGCACCAGCCCCAGCGACCGCTGCATCTGCCGCTGCGTCCCTTCCCCGCAGTCAAAGAGCAACCGCTCCCCCCCACGACTGACCAGCACGCTCGCCGTAGAGCGCCGCGCCGAGGGCACCGATCCCCCGGTCCCAAGAAAAGTCACAGCCAAATCCATAGGGCGGCGAGCCTACGCGAAGTTCAACTCGGGTTCCGCTGCGACCTCGGCCTCACGCTTCACTTCGAGCAAGCGCTCCAGGGACCACCGATCGATCTCGTAGTCCGCTGCGAATCGGACGCCCTTCTGCTGGTTGTTGCGCGTCGGCTCAAGCCGCAACCAGCCGTGGAAGCCAGCGACATCCAACGGCACCAAATAGACAGATCTCGTGGGTGGGAAGTAGACCCCGAAGATATGGGCTAGCCCGATGTAAGGCCGTCTGCTTTGTCCATGGTCCGTACTTCTCGCGTTGAAAGAGATACAGCCCTTGTGGTGCCAGACGGTCTTGCATTGGACCTTCAGTAGATCGAAGCCGCCGAGGTCAACAACAAGGTCGTAAGGCTGACCTCCGCCGAATGGCACCAAAACCTCGAAACCCCGCTTCACTAGCGAGGCCAGAATCATTGCTTCCGCTTCATTCCCTTTAGTCGCCGTCTTCATCTGACGAAACCTTATGTCTACAGTCAGACGGAATTCCTGCACACCCAATGGGCCGCGCGGATGGTTAAGCTGCGGATACGCGCCCGTAGCTCAGCTGGATAGAGCGACGCCCTCCGGAGGCGTAGGCCACAGGTTCGAATCCTGTCGGGCGCGTCTTACGGCTGCCGTCAGTTTTCGGCGGCTTTGAACCTCGCCACCCACTCATCGCGGTCGAATTCGGCGGGGTCGGTGTCGGCGAGGAAGCGTTCTAGGGCGGCAATGAAGTGGCCAGGGCGCTCGAGCATGGGGACGTGGCCGGTGTCTTCGAAGATCTCAAGGTGGCTGCTGGGTAGGAGGGCGTGGGCTTCGCGGGCGTGCTCGACGGGGATGATCGAGTCGTTTTCGCCCCAGAGGATCAGGATGGGCAGGGCCTCGGCGAGGTAGAGGCGGTCGAGGGCGGCAATGCGCTGGCCCTCCATGCTGACGACGGAGCGGAGGGTCGCGAGGAAGGCCTTGCGGCGCTCCGGGTCCGAGAGAGTCGCGTAGCCGCGGGTGATCTCGGCAAGGTCGGCATTGGGACGTAGGCCGACGGTGCCGAGGCCACGACCGAGCGCGCCGCCTACCGTCTTTCCGACTCCCGCAGTGGCCGAGATGAAGATATCCGCCCCGGGCAACGCCGCCGCCCGCAGGATCGGGCTGACGTCGGGGCCGAGACCCCCGCTGGAGACGAGGGCTAGGCGCTCGACCATCTCCGGGAACTGGTAGGTGAACTGCATCGCGACGCCGCCGCCGAGCGAGTGGCCGACCAGCGTCGCCCGCTCGTGCCCGAGCGCCAGCATCAGGTCGCGCAGGCTGCTCGCGAGGCCGCCGAGGGAGTAGTCGCCGCCGCCCGGGGCCGAGGCGCCGTGACCGGGGAAGTCCGGCGCGATCACGGTATTGCCCATCGCCAGCGGCTCGATCACCGCTTCCCAGTTGGCACAGGTACCGGCCATGCCGTGAATCAGCAGCAACACCGGGCCGGAACCGGCTTCGACAAAATTCATCGGCCGGCCGTGGACCTCGACGGCCCTTGGCTTCGGCTTCGCCCTGTTTAGCCGCGTTGATTTGGTTGGCACGGGAGGAACCTACCCCCGAAACGTGCAGAGGTATCGCCTGGCCGGCGAATCCGCCACCGATTCCAATACTGTCGCGGCGTGGCCGACGCCCCCCAGACCTCCCAGTCGCAGGATGACCGGCCGCCGCGCGGCGCCCTGATCGTCGTCGCGATCGGCCTCGTCGCCTGTGTCGTCGCCGCCCTCGCGACCACCGGCAAGGGCGAGGGCGAAGCGGCGCACCTGGAATGGGTGCAGTCCGGGACGACGCCCGACTCCAAGACCGTGGCTGTGCCCGGCAACAAAGGAACGATGCAGTTCACCGGGACCCACATCCGCGCCACCGGCACCAACGTCAGTGGATACTCCCTCTTCACCGCCGGTTCGACGCTGAAGGTCTCGGCGGGAGCCTCAATCGGTGGCGGTCGCATCCTTTGCACCGTCAAAGCCCACCCCGGCACCGAAATCGCACAGAGCGCCGGCGGCTTGCGGGCCACCTACCCCCGCTCCTCCGAAGACGGCATCTACAACCAGGAAGTGCCGGAAACGGTGCTGATGGACTTCAGCTCCCACAGCAGCGAACTCGCCACCCTGGAAGTGCTCGACCGGCCCAAGCGCTTCACCACCGAACAGGGCGTGAAGCTCGAATGGCCCGAATACCAAGTCGGCAAGGAGCACCTCAAATACTTCATCGCCGGCAAACCGACGAACGACCTCGAACTGCCCTTCTTCACGATCTGGAAAACGACCAAGGTGCCCTCGGCCGGGATCGCCTGCACGCTTGAAACCAGCGCTGGCAAGTCAATCGTCGCCACCCAAGTTGCCCTGAAGAAGCGCTCACCGCCGATCGACGAACAGGCCGAAGAAGAAAAGGCCGAAGAAAAAGAAGAACTCGAAGAAGAAAAGGAAGCGGAAGAAAGCTAGACGTCGAGCTGCTCCTGCGGTGCGACGAGCAGCTCCGGTCCTTCCGCCATCCCTTTCCCGACCTTGTTCAGCGCCGGGTTCGCCGGCTCGCCGTGCATCCGCCGCGCGTCGAGCGGCCCGCACATCGCGATCGCGTCCTCGACGCTCAGGTCCGGGCGCAGCCAGGCGGCCTCGGCCTCAGGACTCGGCAGGATCGCCGGCATCCGGTTGTGGACCGGCGCCACCACCTCGTTCGGCGTCGTCGTGATCAGCGTGCAGGTGTAGAGGTGGCCGTCGGCGTCATAACCCCGCTCCTCCGGGTCGTCCCATTTCTTGCGGGTGCAGAGGCCGGCGAAGGCGAAGAGCTCGCCGCCGTCGACCGTGAAGCGCCAGGGCTGGCGCGGCTGCTTGGGATCCTCGGCCTTCATCCACTCGTAGAAGCCGTCGGCGACGATCAGGCAACGGTGCCGGTACTTGTCAACCAGCGGGCTATAAGCCCTGCTTTTCATCAGGTTCTCTTTTTTCGCATTGATCATCCGGTAGCCGACTTTGAGGTCCTTGGCCCAGACCGGCACCAGCCCCCAGCGCATCAGCTTTGCCTCCCGCGCCCCCTGCTCGGCCTCCTCGGGCTCAGGAGAGGCGCGCACCACCAGCACCTCCTGCGTGGGCGCGACGTTGAAGCGCCCCAGCCCCGGCGGCGCTTTCGCCTCCCCCTCGTCCTTGGCGCTCTCTTTCGCCGGCGTCCCGGCCCCGCCCCGTTCCAGTGCCTTCTCGAGTTCGACCTGGAAGCGGTCGGCGATCTTCTTCGTGTCCTTCTGGGTGACCGTGAAACGCCCGCACATGGCTTCAGCCTAGCTGGGCGCAAGAGCTATTCGGGAGCAATCAGCTCCACGGTCGGGAAATAGGTCCGGTAGCGGGAGACGTCACGAGTCAGCAAACGAAGTCCGGCAACCGCCGCATGCGCGCCGATGAAGAAGTCGGGAAGCGGAGAGCGGCGTTGACCGCCGAGACTCCGGTATTTCACGTATGCCTTCCCGGCGAGGAAGGCGGCAGACCAGGGAATGTTCTCGCGGATGAACGTGTCCTCCGGCAGCTCTCGGTCGAGAAGCTCCTTGCGTGAATACCGATGGGAGACCTCCGCGTAGATGACCGGATTGATGACCAGCGCCCCCTCAAAGCCAGCTTGTCCCAGCGCCTCGCTCGACCAATCCGCCCATGTGGAATCTCGGGAGAGGATGTCGATCAAGACGTTGGAGTCAACGAGAGTCGCCTTCACCCTCTTCTAAGGCTCCGGTGCCCCAATCCTCTCCCCGGGTCAGGCGCATAATTTCGTCGGTCGACATCTTGATGTCCCCGCCACTTGCGCGTTTCAGGTGTTCGACGATCTCCCGCCCCCGGTTACCGCCGCCCTTTAGCTTGCGAACCTGGATCTGGCCACCCTCGGCAACAAACTCCACCTCCGTCCCCGGCAGCAACCCGAACTCCTCCCGGATCTCCTTCGGGATCGTGACCTGGCCTTTGCTGGTGATTCTCATGAAGTAAGAGTATTACAAGTATTACTCTTACTTAGCCCCAGCAGCCACAGGCCGCAACTCCGGGTGGTCGCGATACCAGTCGAGGGTGCGGATGAGGCCGTCGCGGAGCTCGACCTCGGGGCGCCAGCCGGTCAGTTCGCGCAGCTTGGTCGAGTCGACGTACTGGCGGTCGATCTCACCCGCAGGGTTGCCGGTGCCGAGGAATTCGGGTTGGAGGTCGGTGCCGGAGACGTCGACGACGGTTTCGAGCACCTCGGCGACCGAATAGGGGCGCTCGCCGCCTGCGTTGAAGGCCTCCCCCGCCCCGGGGCCGCCGGCGCCGACGGCGTGCTCGACCGCGAGGTAGGCGGAGACGGCGTCACCGACGTAGAGGAAGTCGCGTTCGGGGCTGCCGTCGGAGCGGATCTGCGGGCGGCGGCCGTCGAGGACGGCGGCGATCGCCTCGGGGATCAGGCGCGAGAAGTTGGGATCACCGCCGCCGTAGATGTTGGCGAAGCGGGTCACCGTCACTGGCAGGCCGTAGGAGGGGCGGTAGCTGAGGGCGATCGCGTCGGCGGCCGCCTTGCTCGCCTCGTACGGCGAGGCGGGCTGCAGGCGCATCTCCTCGCGGTAGGGCAGCTCGTCGCTGGGACCATAAGCCTTGTCGGAGGAGGCCACGATCACCGCCGGCACGTCGGCGCGGCGACAGGCCTCCAGCAGCGTCCAGGTGCCGTGCACGTTGACTTCGAAGGTCTGAGTCGGGTCGGCCATCGCCGGTCCGACCAGCGTCTGCGCCGCAAGATGGAAGACGACCTCGAATTCACCCGCGGCGATCGCCGCCTCGACCGCCGGCGCGTCGCGCAGGTCGACTTCGAGCAGCTCGACATCGGAGTCGATCCCCTGCAAGGCCAGCCCAGAGCGCGGCGGCGGTGCCAGGTCGAGAATGCTGACCGCGTCGCCGCGTTCCAGCAGCGCCCGCGCCAGGTTCGAGGCGACAAAGCCATGGCCGCCGGTGACCAGCGCTCGCTTCAAGGCGTGTCCACCGGCGCTGGATCCCAGATCCGCCAGGAGGCGCGGCCAGCGGTCCAGAGATCGTTGAGAACGACCGCGTCCTTGTAGGTGTCCATGCAGTCCCAGAAGCCCTCATGCCGGAACGCGCGCAACTGCCCCGCCGCTGCCAGCCGCTCCAACGGCTCGCGCTCCAGGATGCTCTCCTCGCCGAGGTGATCGAAGACCCCCGGCTCGAAGCAGAAGAAGCCGCCGTTGATCCAGTGCTCGCTGCGCGGCTTCTCGACAAAGCCGGTGACGGCGTCACCGTTCAGCTCTGCCACTCCCCACTGCAGGTGCGGCCGCACCACGGTGACCGTCGCCAGCGCCCCCTGTTCGCGGTGGAACCCGAGCAGGGCACTGAGGTCGATGTCGGCGACGCCGTCAGCGTAGGTGACGCAGAAGCTCTCGCCATCGAGCCGGTCGGACAGGGCTGCGACCCGCCCGCCGGTCGGCGTATCCAGCCCGGTGTCGACACACTCCACCCGCACTCCCTCCGGCCAGCGCTCCGTTGCCGCGAACTCCGCGACCGCCTCGCCCATATAGCCGGTCGCGAGCAGGAAGCGCTCGAACCCCTGCGCGGCGTAGATCTGGATCACGTGCCAGAGGATCGGCCGACCGCCGATCTCCACCAGCCCCTTCGGCACCGACTCGGTCCGCTCGCGCAGGCGCGTACCGCGGCCACCGCAGAGGATGACTACGGGCGGTTTCAGCAACCGCCCGCTACCGCAGGGAGGATCGTTACCTCGTCGCCATCGTTAATGGACGTATCCAGACCCTGCTGGAAGCGGATGTCCTCGCCGGA
>JBQCEW010000151.1:0-14995 GCA_051959815.1 Solirubrobacterales bacterium | reverse complement strand
ATAGACTGGGATAGGGGAGCGGGGGGAGGTCCCCATCTTTCTAAATTTGGGGGTGGCTCCTCGGGGGGACCTCCCCCGGCTGTACCAGGCGGCTTTTGGGAATACAGCTAGTTGAGGTGATCTCTATGGATTTATGCTGGGGGCGGTACGAACATATGTTCGTATGGAGATCGCCTGCGTCATCGGCAAGCGTTTGGCGAGTCTCTCGCGCCCGGGTCGCGGCGGGGGGCCCCGACCCGGGCGCACCGATCTTGCCGATCCGGTGGAGGCGACGGAGGCGACCGAAGCGGCGATGCGGGCGCTGGAGGAGCTCGGCGCCGCGGTTGAGTCCGAGCAGGCGGGGGAGGCCTTCTTTGCCGTCGACGGCCTGCGTGGTCTCTACGGCGGTGACTCCGCCGGAGTGCTGGCGATGGCGCAGCGGGCGGTGGGGGAGGAGTGGCGGATCGCTACCGGGCGGACGCGTCTCGCCGCGTTCCTCACCGCCGGCGAATGGCAGCGCCCTGTCCCGGTAGCGGCGCTACGGACTCGGCTCGGCGTGCCCGAGCGGGAAGCCGACGAGCTGATCGATGCGCTTGGCCGGCTCGGGATCGAGACTCTGTCCGCCTTCTCCCATCTCTCCTCCGCTCAGGTAGCCGATCGCTTCGGGCCGCTCGGACTGCGGGCGCTCGCTCTCTGCCGTGGCGAAGAGGAGCCGCTGCGCCCGCGCACTCCCCATGAGGAGCTGGCCGAGGAGATCGAGTTGCCCGAAGGCGTCGCCGGTCGCCAGCTCGACCGCGCACTCGAGCTCCTCGTCGACCGTCTCCTGGCGGCACCGCAGCGGAAGGGGAGGACCCTGCTGGGCTTGCGCCTCGGAGCCCGGCTCGCCAGCGGTGGAAGTTGGAGCGTCGAGCAGGGCCTCGGCCGCCCGAGCGCCTCGCCCCGGGTCCTGCGCAACGTGCTGACGCCCCGGCTGGAGGAGCTGCCGGCGCCGGCGACGACGCTGCGCCTGCGCGCTGTGTGCCTCGGCCCGCCGGCGCGCGACCAGCTCGAGCTCGCGGTTGGCGGCACCGAGCCGAGACGGCGACGGCTGCGGGCGGCGGTACGCGAGGTCCGCGCTGCGCAGGGGGCCGAGGCGCTGCTGAAGATCCTGCCCGTCGAGGGAGGCTCGCGCGTGCCAGAGCGCTGGGCCCTCCTCACTCCCTACCCCGAACTCTGATGCCGGGGGTACGCCGTCTCTACGCCCCCCAGCGGGTGGCGGTTCGCACCGACTCCCGCGGCGTCCCGGCGCAGGTTGAGGGAACGTCGGTCGAGGCCGTGCGCGAGGAGTGGCTGGTGGAGGACCGCTGGTGGACGCCGAAGCCGCTGCGCCGCCACTACTTCGAGTTGGCGCTGGGCGACGGCCGCTCCCTCACCGTCTTCCGCCGCGCCGGTGCCCAGCGTTGGTACCGGCAGCGGGCCTGAGGCTTAGGGGGTTGGTTATCGATGTACGTCGAGCTGCACGCGCACTCCGCCTTCTCCTTCCTCGACGGCGCCTCGACGCCGCTGGAGCTGGCCGCGGCCGCGGCCGCGCACGGCTATCCCGCCTTTGCCCTCACTGACCACGACGGGGTGTGGGGCTCGATGGAGTTCGCCTACGCCTGCAAGGGGTTCGGGGTGCGGCCGATTACGGGAGCCGAGCTGACGGTGCGTGCCGGCAGAGACGTTCACTTGACTCTGCTGGCCGAAAGCGCGGTCGGTTACCAGAACTTGTGTCGGTTGCTGACTGCCGCCCATGCTCATACGCGGGACAACACGACGCGGAGTCAGACGCAGCCTTGGGTGACGCTGGAGCAGGTGGAGGAGCATGCGGAGGGGTTGGTCTGTCTGTCGGGATGTGCTCGGGACGGGGCGGTTGCGGGAGCGTTCGAGCAGGGGGATACCGCGGAGGGGGAAAAGCTGGCTCGGCGGCTGCTTGGGGCTTTTGGGCGGGATCGGTTTCGGGTTGAGTTGCAGCGGCCTTATTGGCGGCGGGATCGGGCTCGTAACCGGTGGCTGGCGCTGTTGGCCGAGCGGCTCGAAGTTCCCCTTGTCGCCACCGGCAACGTTCACTCTCACGACCGGCGGCGGGCGCCGTTGCAGGATGCGCTGGTGGCGATCGGGCTCTGCGAGACGCTGGAGGAGTCGGAGCCGCGCCGGCGCGGCAACTCGACCTCGGCGCTGACCTCGCCCGGGGCGATGGCCGCCCGCTTCGCCGAATATCCCGAGGCGGTTGCCGAGACCGAGCGGTTGGCCGAGCGATTGCGTTTCGATCTCACCGAGCAGCTCGGCTACCGCTACCCCGGCAGCGAGGATCCGACCGCCGACGCCGAGCTGGCGCGGCTCTGCAACCACCAGCTTGGCGAGCGCTACGCCGGCAACGCCCGCCTGCTGGAGGCGCAGTGGCGGCTGGAGGAGGAGCTGGCGATCATCCGCAAGCTCGACCTCTCCGGCTTCTTCCTCCTGCACCGTGACCTGCTCGAGCTGGCCCGCGAGGTCGCCGCCGAGGTGCGCGGACCCGAATCAGCGCGATCTGTTTTGCCGCCGGGACGCGGAAGGGGCTCCAGCGTCAGCTCGATCGTCTGCTACCTCACCGGCCTCTCCCACGTCGACCCGGTCGAGGCCGACCTCTTCTCCGGCCGCTTCCTCAACGAGGAAACGACCTCGATGCCGGACATCGACCTCGACTTTCCCCGCGACATCCGCGAGGTCCTGATCCCGCGCGCGCACGACCGCTACGGCCGCGACCGCTCTGCCCTTGTCGCCGCCTTCCCGACCTATCGCCCCAAGGGCGCCGTCCGCGACCTCGGCAAGGTGCTGGGGCTGTCGCCGACCGAGATCGACCGGGTGGCGAAGACGGTCGGCTTTCATCAGAGCGCCGAGGAGATCGAGCGCGACCTCGTCGCCACCCTCGGGCCGCAGCGCGCGGCCGAGCCGCGCTGGCGGGCGCTGCTGCCGCTCGCCGCCGAGATCATGGGCCTGCCGCGCCACTCCTCCCAGCATCCCGGCGGGATGGTGATCTCGACCCGGCCGCTGATCGACGTCTGCCCGGTCGTGCCCGCCGCGATGAAGGGCCGCCAAACCGTGCAGTGGGACAAGGACTCCTGCGCCGACGCCGGCTTCCTCAAGATCGACCTGCTGGGTTTGGGGATGCTCTCGGCGGTCGAGCGCTGCGTCGAGGAGATCGGCCGGGCGCGGGGCGAGCGGCTCGACCTCTCGCGGATCCCGCTCGATGACGAGGAGGTCTTCGAATCGATCCGCGCCGCCGACACCACCGGCGTCTTCCAGATCGAGAGCCGGGCGCAGATGGGGATGCTGCCGCGCACCCAGCCGCGCGACCTCGATGACCTGATCGTCCAAGTGGCGCTGGTGCGGCCGGGGCCGATCCAGGGCGGCGCCGTGCACCCGTACATCGAACGCCGCAAGCTCCGCCGCGAGAACCCCGACTACGAGATCCCTTACGAGCACCCGCTTCTGGAGCCGGTGCTGGAGGAGACGCTGGGGACGATCGTCTTCCAGGAGCAGGTGATCGAGTCGGTGATGGCGCTGGCCGACTTCAGCTCCGCCGAGGCGGAGGGGCTGCGGCGGGCGATGAGCCGCAAGCGCTCCGAGGAGGCGATCCGCGAGCACCACCAGCGCTTCCTCACCGGCGCCGCCGCCAACGGCGTCTCCGAGGAGGTGGCAGAACGAGTCTGGTCGCAGATCCAGGGCTTCTCCGGCTACGGCTTCCCGAAGGCGCACTCGGCCGCCTTCGGCCTGCTCGCCTACCAATCGGCTTGGTTGCGCATCCGCTACGGCCCCGAGTTCCTCTGTTCGCTGCTGAACGAGCAGCCGATGGGTTTCTACCCCTCCGACTCGCTGGTCCACGAGGCGCAGCGGCGGGGCATCCGCGTGGCCCCGGTCGACGTCAACCGCAGCAAAGTCCTCTGCCACGTCGAAACGCCGCGCAAGGAGGGAGACGTTCGCGGTGGGCTACAGGTGCGGATCGGGCTCGGCTACGTGAAGGGGGTAAAGAAGGAGGAGATGGAGGCGCTGGTCGCCGAGCGTGAGCGCGAAGGGCCGTATGCAGGAATCGCCGAACTCGCCTCCCGTTCCGGCGTTGGTCTGCCGAGCTTGGAAAAGCTGGCTTGGGCGGGTGCACTCGACGGCATCCCCACGGGGTCGGGAAGCGAGCGCCGCGAGGCGCTCTGGCAGGTGGGGGTGACCGGAGCCGGCCGCGTCGCCGGCGGCAGCACCCAGTTGGCGCTGCCGATGGAGCCGCCCGCACCACCCGAGCTGGAGCCGCTGGGGGAGTGGGGGAAGCTGATCGCCGACTACCGCTCGACCGGGATGAGCGTCGAGAAGCACCCGATGAAGTTGCTGCGGCCCGGGCTCGACCCGAAGCTCACCCGCACCTCCGACCTCGAGGAGACCGAACACGGCACCACCGTCGAGGTGGCGGGCATGGTCACCGCCCGCCAGCGACCCGAGACCGCCAACGGCGTCACCTTCATGCTGCTCGAGGACGAGCGCGGCCAGGTCAACCTCGTCGTCCCGCCTCCCGTCTACGAGCGCCACCGCCCCTTCATTCGCACCGCTCCCCTGCTCCGCGCCCGCGGTCGCCTCGAGCGCCGCGAGGGCACGGTCAACGTCGTCGTCAGCGAGCTGGCGCCGCTGGAGCGCGTCGCACCTCCGGCGCAGTCCGACCGCTCCTCCCAATCGCAGCCGCGCGATCGACGCCGGCTAGCGGTGGCTGAGCTCCGTGCCGTCGTCCCCGTCGGTCATAGCTTCGGCCGGCGTCGGTGAGATATCCAGAGCTTTTTCCCAGAGAACCGCGTTCAACCGGGAGAGGGAGGTCTCGAGCAGATGGCGGTCCCCCCTTACCCGGAGGCCATTGTGCGACCCGTCGAGGATCGCGTCGATCAGGTGCGGCACCTTGCCTCGCGCCTCGGCATCCAGCTCCGGCGGCGGTTCCTTGCAGGGGACGATGGCGCCACCCGGTTCGACGCTCGCCCAGACGGCGTCGGGCTTGCTGCCATTCCTGCTCTCGGCTGCGATCTCGATGCCGAGGCTCCTGCCGCCGTGCTCCGGCAGCGAGACCAAAGGCAGCGCCGTCCGCAGCACACTCCCCGCTTCTCGCGGCGTGAGTCCGGGGGTCCCCGCCGGCACGGCGTGGCGCCGCCGCCAGCGCCCGATGCCCGCTACCAGCGCCATCGTCCGCCGCGCCTTTTGGGTCAGCTCGTAGTTTCGCCGCCTTCCCACTGACGATGTCTCGCGGAGGAAGCCGCCGATCGCGAAGAGGCTGGCACGCCGGTTCACCTGGTGGTAGCTGAGGTCGTGCTCCCCTCGGGCCAGTTCCGTCGGCGACCGCGGCCCGTAGGTGAGGGCCTCGATCATCCCCGATTCCCACAGGTCCGCCAGTAGCCCGAGCGATCCCCAGGCGTGGGCGTCGATTTCACCGTTGGGCAGCCGTGCCAGTGACGCTTCCGCATAAGCGGCGATCAGTTCATAGAGCTCCCGTCCGCTCGGCTCGGTGAGGCTATGGATCACTTTCGAAGGGACCCCCGGCTCCTCTTCTCGCCCGATCACCCCTATCTCAGCCAGTTTGCTGGCGTACCGGTAAACGGTCCGCGGCGTATAGCCCCGCACCCGTTTCGTCAGCTCCTTCGTCCGCAACGGCCCCTCGCCGAGCGCCATCACGATCGCGCCGCTGGCTCCGGCACTCAATAGCCGCAGCACCCCTGCCGTCGTCAACTCAACTTCCCTGCTCGTCACTCGCCCTCCAAAGGCCCGCGATTTGCCACTGCTCCCCCGCCTGGCGCATCACTGCCTTCACTCAAAAGGTCTCTATCGCTACATCAAGAAGTGTCGAGGATAGAGCGGTACCAGAGTAACTTTTGCCTGCAATCGAGTGACATATTTGACGCGGAGCAAGTGTCTCTCGGTTACTGCGGGTTTCAGGGGCGGGGGAAGGGGGCGGGTTGACGGGACCCCGTACGTACCTATAGGACAAGCCTTGAGGATCAATCAAGGCCGAGCCATGACGGCTCGGAAGGAGGAGGACCTCAGATGGACAAGAAACCCATCACGACCTGCTTGGCGCTTGTCGCCTTCGCGGCGATGGCAGCCATGCCGGCGCTCGCCTCGGCTTCGCCCGTCCTGAAAGACAAAACGGGGAACGTTGTTGTCAACAGCAAAATCCTGGCGAGCAACGTCGGCATCGTCAAAATCACAACCGCGGACGGCACGATCGAATGCACCGAAGCGGGCATGACAGGAACGGTCAAAAAAAACACCGGGACCGAAATCGAAACCGATATATCAACCGCCGTATTCAACGACAAAAATGCGATGGGCGAAGTCGTCCCCTGCTCCAATCCGACCTTCGGGGAAGTCACGGTTACACCTAAGAAGTTCCCCTGGTGCATTGCAGCGAAGAGCACCTTCGCCGCTGACACCTTCCAGCTCAGCAGCGCCGCCTGCCCGGGAGGCGGCACGATGGAAATCACGCTCGACACCGGGCTCGGTGAATGCACCTACACGAAAGCGGCGCCGGTGACCGGCAGCTTCACGACAGGATCCGAAGCCGCGCCGAGCGAATTCTCGATCTCCGAAGTGGAATTCAAAAAAGCGGCCGGTGGGATGCTCTGTCCGCCTTCCGCCAAACTTGACATGAAATTCAAACTGTTCACAGACGTTCTAGGGGAACCGGTCGTCTGGATCGCGTAGCGAGGTAGTCCCGGACCGAAGCAGCTCGACATGCCGGGGTCGCGATCCAGAAGCGGCCCCGGCTACACCTCGACTTGCCCCGCCAACGGCAGCCCGACACCGTGGACGGCTATGTTCCGTCCCGGAGTCTCAACCTGCATGAGCACCACTGAGAACGACAAAACCCGCTGGCTTGCCCTCTACGTCCTCTGCGCGGGGATGCTGATGATCGTCCTCGACGCGACGATCGTCAACGTCGCCCTGCCCTCGATCCAGGACAGCCTCGGCTTCTCCCAGAACAACCTCGCCTGGGTGATCAACGCCTACATGATCCCCTTCGGCGGGTTGCTGCTGTTGGCGGGACGGATGGGCGACCTGCTCGGGCAGCGCCGCGTCTTCCTCGTCGGGCTGACGATCTTCACCGGCGCCTCGCTCCTCTGCGCCGCCTCGCAGAACCAGGAGATGCTGGTCGGCGCCCGCTTCATCCAGGGATTCGGCGGCGCCCTCGCCTCGGCGGTGATCCTGGGGATGATCGTGACGATGTTCCCGCAGCCCGCCGACCAGGCCAAAGCGATCGGCGTCTACGGGTTCGTCGCCTCCGCCGGCGGCTCGATCGGGTTGCTCCTCGGCGGCGTCCTCACCGACGCGATTAGCTGGCACTGGATCTTCCTCATCAACCTGCCGATCGGGATCGCGGTCGCCTTCCTGGCCCGGCGTCTCGTCGCCAACCCCGACGGGATCGGCCTCGGCGCCGGCGCCGACTTCCCCGGCGCGGTGTTGCTGACGAGCTCGCTGATGCTGGGCGTCTTCACGATCCTGCAGATCGAGAAGTGGGGCTGGGGCGACACCCGCACCCTCGTCCTCAGCGCGATCTCGGCGGTGCTGCTGGCGCTGTTCGTCTTCCGCCAGGCGCGGATCGCCACCCCGCTGATGCCGCTGCGGCTGTTCCGCTCGCGCAACGTCGCCGGCTCCAACGTCCTGCAGGCGCTGCTCGTCGCCGGCATGTTCGGGATGTTCTTCCTCGGGGCGCTCTACCTGCAGCGGGTGCTCGGCTACAGCCCGCTCGAGGTCGGCCTCGCCTTCCTGCCGACGACGATCGTGATGGGCGGGCTCTCGCTCGGGTTCTCGGAAAAGCTGATCATGCGCTTCGGACCGCGCACGACCCTGATCCCGGGGGTCTGCCTCGTCGTCGTCGCCCTGCTCCTCTTCGCCCGCACGCCGGTGGAAGGCGACTACCTGACCGACCTGCTGCCGCCGTTCCTGCTGATCGGCGTCGGGGTCGGCACCTCCTTCCCGGCGATCATGACCCTGGCGATGTCGGGGGCGACGCCCGAGGACGCCGGCCTCGCCTCCGGCCTCGTCAACACCAGCATGCAGGTGGGCGGCTCGATCGGGCTAGCGGTTCTGGCGACGCTCTCGACCGAGCGCACCAACTCGCTGCTCGGCGACGGCCACAGCCAGGCCCAGGCGCTCACCTCCGGCTACCACGTCGCCTACCTGATCGGCGCGGGTCTGGCCGCGGTCGCCGTCGCGATCGCGGTGTTCGTGCTGCGGGCGCCGCAGCCACAGGGGCCACAGGCGATGCCCGAACCCGCGGAGGGCGAGCCCGAGCCCGCCTTCTCCGAGGTCGGCTAGCCCGGCCGCTCAGAGCAGCGAGCGGCTAGCGTTTCGGGAGTGCTGCCGAGCCTCGACTCCGATCGTCTCTTCGCCGCCGACGGTGGGCTGGAGACGACGATGATCTTCGACGAGGGGATCGAGCTGCCGCACTTCGCCGCCTTCCTCCTGCTTGAGAGCGAGGAGGGTGTCGAGGCGCTGCGTCGCTACTACCGCGGCTACCTCGAGATCGCCCGCCGGCACGGTCTCGGCTTCACCCTCGACACCCCGACCTGGCGCGCAAACCGCGACTGGGGCGAGCGGCTCGGCTACTCAGCGGAGCAACTGGTGGTGGTAAATCGACGGGCGGTGGAGCTGGTCGCGGAGATCCGGGACGAGGAGCAGAGACCGGAAACCCCGATCGCCATCTGCGGCACGCTCGGCCCTCGTGGCGATGCCTACGACGCCGCCGACGAGATGAACGCCGCGGCGGCCGCGACCTACCACTCGGAGCAGATCCGCACCTTTGCCGGGACCGCCGCCGACATGGTCTCTGCTTACACGCTGCCGTACGCAAGCGAGGCGGTGGGAATGGTGCGCGCAGCCGCGGATGCCGGCATCCCGGTGACGATCTCGTTCACCGTCGAAACCGACGGCCGGCTCCCCAGCGGGCAGCCCCTCGGCGAGGCGATCGAAGCGGTCGACGCCGAGACGGACGCCACGGCGCGGTACTTCATGGTCAACTGCGCCCATCCCACCCATTTCGCGGCGGCGGTGGAGGCGGCCGGCCCGTGGATCGAGCGTCTCGGCGGCGTTCGCTGCAACGCTTCGCGCCGCAGCCACGCCGAACTCGACGAAATCGAGCAGCTCGACCGCGGCCAGCCCGAGGAACTGGGCCGCCTCTACGCAGAGCTGAAGCCCCACCTGCCGGCGGTGCGCGTGCTGGGCGGCTGTTGTGGCACCGGCACGTCGCACATCGCCAGCATCTGCGATCACTGGCTGGAGGCGGACGCCCCCGCGGCCGCCTAAGCCTCGCTCAGCGAAGCCGACTCGAGCACGCCGAGCAGCTGCGTCACCCGGCAGACGAGCAGCCGCTCCTCGTCGATCTCGACCCAGACCCCCGCCGCCGAGGGGAAGACCACGTGGTCGCCGGGCTGCACCGGCATTTCGACGCCGGCGCCGGCCCACCAGTCGAGCCCCGGCCCTACCGCCAACACGATCCCCTGCTCCGGCGGCGGCTCATGCGTCCCCGGCGGCACCACCAGCCCCGACCGGCGCACCCGGTCCTGGTCGAGCTCCTTGATCACGACCTGGTCGAACAGCGGCCGCAGCTTGTGGCGGACGGACTCGGTCGGGTCGGGGCGCTGCGCGGTTCCCATCGGCTTAAGTCTGCCGGATTCCGGGCAATAGGATCGAGAGATGCAGCGGGAGAAGAAGCCGGTCAACTGGCGCGCCTGGCTGGTCGGCATCCTCAGCGCGCTGGTGCTGATCGTCGCCCTGCAGAACTCGCAGGAAGTCAGCTTCGAAGTGCTCTTCGCCAGCCTCAACGCGCCGCTGATCGTGGTGATCTTGTTGGCCGCGGCGATCGGGGTCTTGATCGGCTACATCGCGCCGCTCGTTCGCCGCCACCGGCGCGAGGAGAAGCACCACAACTCCTGATCTTTTAATCTTCGCTGTGCAATGGGGAAGCAAGGGAGAGGGAGATGAGCGTTCTTCAGGATCAGATTCCGCAGGACTGGTACGCGACCGCGTTCACCGGGATGTCGGCCGAAATGGCTTGGACCGAACGGACCGAGCAGGAAATCAAGCGGGCGCTGACGATGCTGCGGCCGCAGGGCGGGGAGCGGATCCTCGATCTCGCCTGCGGGACGGGCCGCCACTCGCTCGAGCTGGTCCGCCACGGCTTCTCGGTCGTCGGCGTCGAGATCGGCGCGGAACTGGTGGAGATCGCCCGCAAGGACGCCGAGGAGCAAGGGCTTGAGGCCGAGTTCATCGAGGGCGACCTGCGCGAGCTCGACTTCGAGGGCGAGTTCGACATCGTCCTCAACCTCAACGACGGCGCCGTCGGCTACTTCGAGACCGACGAGGAGAACCACCGCACCTTCGAGGTGATCTCGCGCGCGCTCAAGTCCGGCGGCCAGAACCTGATCCAGGTCCCCAACGTCCTCTATGCCCGTGCCCACCTCCCGCAGCGCTCCTGGATCCCCAGCTCCGGCATGGTCGAACTCGTCGAGCACCGCTGGAACAAGAAGAACAGCTACATGGAAGGCGCGATGATCCCGCTGCGCTTCGGCGAGGTCCTTGAGGGTCTCGACAAACGGATCGAATTCCGCCAGCGCCTCTACACCGTCGACGAGCTGCGCGAGATCTACGCCTCGGTCGGGATGACCCTGGAGCGGGTTTTCCATGGCAACGGCCGGCCCAAGGAGCCGACCGACGCGCAGTTCGAGATTTTCGCCGCCGCTAGAAAGGACTAGGCGTCCAGAACGCTTCGTAGAGGCGGCTGAGGCAGTCGCCGATCAACTTGTCGTCCTCGCCGGTCAGGATTTTGCGGGTGCTTCCGTCGAGGAGTGCCGGGATCCAGCTTTCGACTTTGCCGCGCCCCCAGGCATCGACCCGCTCGGTCGGCTCGGAGCAGCTGTGCAGGGTGCCGTCCTGCCGGACCTCGACCCAGACCACTTCACCCTCGGCACCCGGCGTGTCGTCCTCGCTGACCACGACCAGCTTTAGGCACTTGCCCGCGTGCTCGGGCAGCTTCACCAACGGCAGCCCCGCTCGTAGCGTCGTCGCCATTTCAGGCGCGGTCATCCCTTCTTCGTCCTCGGCGACGACGTGATGGTGGCGCCAGCGGGCGATCTCGGCGATCAGGCCCATCGTCTTGCGCGTCTTGTCGGTAAGGGCGTAGCAGCGTCTGCGCCCGGGAGCCTCCTCCTCACAGATGAGTTTCGCCGTCCTGAACAGGCCGGCGCGGCGGTTGACCTGGTGGTAGCTGAGCCCGTGCGGCCCCCGCGCCAGTTCGGTCGGGGAGCGGGCCTCGCAGCTCAGTTCCTCGATCATCCCGGCCTCCCACAGATCCGCCAGCAGCCCCAGGGACGCCCAGGCGTGGGCGTCGATCCGGCCGTCGGGAAGGCGCGTCATCGAGGCGTCGGCGAAGCGGGTCACGAGGCTGTAGAGCTCGCTTCCGCAGGGATCCGTGAGCGTGTGGACGACCTTCGAGGGGACCCCCGGTTCCTCTTCCCGCTCGACCACTTCCAGTTCCGCCAGCTTCCCGGCGTAGCGATAGACCGTCCGCGGTGCGTACCCCGGGATCTGTTCGGTCAGGTTCTTGGTTCGAAGCGGTCCTTCGCCCAGCGCCATCAGGATTGCGCCGGTCGCGCCAGCGCTGAGCAGCCGGAGGACGTCCGCCGTGGAAGCTCCGGCGACGCAGGCGTCCTCGCTCTGCGCAGGTTGCACTTCGATGTCTGCAAGCCCAGGCGTCATCAATCCTCCTTTGGGGACTAGATGCACTTCCTTGACCGGTCTCCTCCCAGTACCCAGCGGGTACCGGCTTCAATCAGAAGGAGCTAAGCGGCGGCGCTTTCGTCCCTGCTCCAAAGGGCGGTCCGTAGCTGCGCAAGGCAGGCGTCGAGGAGCTTGACGTCGCCGCCTGTCCGCATCCGGCCGCGGTTGCCGTCGACCAGCGCGGAGAGCCAGAGGTCGGTCGCCCCGGCCGCCCAGGCATCCGCCGGTCGATCGGAATCGCTGGCGCAGCGAAGGGAGCCATCGCGGCCGATGCTGACGAGCAGTACCTCGGCCCCCCTGCGGCCGCTGCCGTCCCGCGCTCCGACGACGCCCAGCTTGAGCTGCCGGTTCGAGCCGCCGTTCACCTTGACCAACGGGAGCGCGACCCGGAGGACGGTTGCCGTCTCGGGGCCGGTGAGACCATGCCGCCTCTCGGCAACCCCGTGCTGTTCCCGCCAGCGGCCGATGCCGGCTATCAGTCCCACCCCCCTGCGGACCCACGTGGTGAGCGTGTAGCGCTTGCCTCGCCCGGCGTGGGTGCTCTCGTCCAGGAGCCCGCGCGAGCGCAGCAGATGGACTCGCCTGTTGACCTGATGGAAGCTCATGCCCGGCGTCATCTCGCTCAGCTCCGTCGGCGACAGGGCTGCATAGCTCAGCGCCGCTATCCATCCCGATGCCCACATTTCGCCCAGGAGCGCCAGGGATGTCCAGCGTCCATCGTCACCTTCCGAGGGCTGGGAGAGGGGATCGCCGGCGTGAGCATCGACCAGACGGAGCAGCTTTCGACCGCGGTCGCTCAGCCTGTAGATGACTGTCGAGGGGACGCCGCTTTCTTCTTCGCGCACCACCAAACCCTGGCTGGCCAACTTGCCCGCGTGCCGGTAGACGGTTCGCGGGGCACAGTTGGACAGGCGGTCGGTGAGGGTTCGCGTGCGTAGCGGCCTGGGAGCCAGTGCCGTGAGAATTTCGCCGGCCACTCCGGTGCCGACCAACTTGAGCAACCCGGCGATGGACGAATCGAGTGCGGACCCGGCGTCGGACAGGCGGGAGGGGGCTCGATCGACTACATCGATTTCCCCGATTCCCCCGATAGAGGGAAGATACCTCAAACTTTGCTGATTGAAAACTGTTTCAGCCGAGTGACATTAACTTACAAGCGACTTTTGTCACTCGTAGTGAAGCATAAACAGTCCGGTTTTCCAGGGATTTCCTCGCTGTGCCGCCGGTTCCATCGACCAAAGCGTTTCTATCTAATCGGACCTTTGCCTTGACTTAGCTCGGTCGGCCGCGGTAAAAGCCTCGACCGGACAAGCTCGTTCGACCGAACGGGCTGAGAAGTCCCCGGGACGCTCGTCTGCTGAGGCCAGCGCCCCGGGAACCAAAGGAAACATCCGGCTCAGCCGGACATTAAGGGAAGGAAGTATCTCAAATGCACAAGAAGCTCATGCTGGCCTGCATGGCGATCGCAGCCTTTGCCGCGTTCGTCGTCGCGCCTGCAGCCTCGGCCTCGCCGGTGCTGACAGACAAAAACGGTGGCAGCACCTTTGGCACCATTGCCGTTGGCGCTTCGATCAAGGGGACCAATGAAGGCGTCACCAAATTCACAGCGTCCGGCTTCAACGTCGAATGCAACAACGATCTCCTTTCGGGCACCGTGACCGAAAACAGCGGCTCCTCTATCAAGGGGGAAATCCCGGTTGGTAGCGCCAGCTTCAAGGGCACGGGCACGAGCGAAGACTGCACATCTGCCCTCGGTTCGGCCAAGGTGGCCGTCACAAGCAAGCTCTGCCTGGCGACCGCTGCTGAAGACAAAGTCACCGTGACCGGCTGCGGCGCCAATGTCGTCTTCGATCTCGAAGTGACAGGGACCGGCAACTGCAAATACAGCACCGCCAGCATCTCCGGCACCTACGCGACAAGCGCCGATGCCAAGGTCACCATCAGCGAACAGTCGGCTGCCAAGACCGAAGGCGGCATCTTCTGCCCGTCGTCCGGCAAACTGGACATGGTCTTCAACCTGACCACAACAAATGGGGAAACAATCCTCATCTCGTAGTCGGCTTCAATCCAAAGTCAAACTCAGCATCCCCAGGGCCGCCCGCGGGCGGCCCTGGGGCTTTCAAGAGGGATGGAAGACCTCAGCTTTGTCAGTGCCTTGACAAAGGCACACAAGGCAGTAGCGTGCTTTTCGCAGGATCTGTCACTCGCAGGGAAACAGGGGGAAGGACAATGGGATCAGGAAGGCAGGGGCCAGACAGGATGTGGCCGAGAAGAAGCTTTGTGGTATTGGCTGCGGTTTTCGGAGCGCTGTGGCTGGGACCCCCTTCCGCCGGAGCCACCCCGTGCCCGAACGAAGCCCTTCGCGCCGGCCCCTCCGCCGCCCTGCCCGACTGCCGCGCCTATGAGCTGGTCTCACCTCCGGATAGCAACGGCCGCCTCCTGGAGCCCCTCTCGGGTTTCAGCTTCGAAGCGGCCTGGGAACTCTTCCCCACCGAACTGGCCTCGCCTTCTCGCGACAGCATCGTCTACGCAACGTTCGAGTCGCCGCTCCTCTCACCCCCGGGCCCCAACGGCAACATCGACCTCTACGAAGCGCTCCGCGGGCCCAGCGGCTGGACCACCGCCCGTCGTCTCACCCCCTCCGGCGATCAGGCGGTAAATCCGAACGTCGGCGGAGTCTCTTCCGACCACTCCTACAACTTCTTCCACGTCGCCCCGATCGGCGGCCTCGGCCCTCCGCGCATCGGCGGCAGCCTGGCGGGCGAATTCGGCGCCGCCTATCTGAGCAAGCCCGACGGGACTCTCGAAGCGGTCGGCAAAGGCAGCGAAGGCGAAGAACCCCTCGCCCAGGGCCGCTACATCAGCCCCGGCGGCAAACACGTGATCTTCTCGACCGGCAAACAGGACGTGCAGAGCATCTGGTGCCAGAGCAACGCGGCGAAATGCAAAGTCCTGAAGCTCGAACCAAACGCGCCCGAAAGCGGCACCGGGGCGGTCTACGATCGCGAAGCCGACGGCCTCGCCCACGTCGTCAGTCTTCTCCCCCCCAATACCACGCCCGCCTCCGGTCAGCAGGCCGTCTACCAGGGCGCCTCCAAATCCGGCACCTCGATCGCCTTCAAGATCGAAGGCAACCTCTACGTCCGCGTCAACTCGGGCGAACCGGGCGAAGAGACCGAGGAAGCGGCCCCCGCAGCCGCTGAACCCGTCTACGCCGGCC
>JBQCEW010000150.1:0-9600 GCA_051959815.1 Solirubrobacterales bacterium | reverse complement strand
CCAGGAGGGCGGCTACTCGCTCGGCGACCTCGCCGCCTGCAGCCACGCCTTCGCCACCGGCCTGCTGGGGAGTGAGGGACGATGAGCGCCGACGCCGCCAACGGGCTGGAGCCGTTCCGCCGCCGCCTCGACGAGATCGACAACCAGATCGCGAAGCTGCTCGGCGAGCGCCTCGACATCTGCCGCGAAGTCGCCGTTTACAAGAGCGAGCACGAGATCCCGATGATGCAGCCCGACCGGGTGAAGATCGTGCGCGAGCGCTACCTCAGCCGCGGCGCCGAAGCGGGATTGCCGGAGGACTTCAGCTCCGACCTCTTCGAGCTCTTGATCGCCACCACCTGCCGGCTCGAGGACGAGCTGATGGACGAACTAGCCGCTCAGGACGGGGGGAGGGAGGCCGCGTGAGCAAGCTGCCCCCCGGGCCGAGGATGCCGCGCGCCCTGCAGGCGGTCGGCTGGACGCAGCGGCCGTTGCCCTGGCTGGAGCGCTGCCACGCCCGCTACGGCGACACCTTCACCCTGCGCATCCGCCACTACGGCGACTGGGTGCTGCTCGCCGACCCCGACGACGTGAAAAAGGTCTTCACCGCCGGCCAGGCGGTCGGCGTCGCCACCGCTAACCCGCTGCTCGGGCCGCTGCTCGGGCCGCGCTCGGTGATGCTGCTGGAAGAACCGGAACACATGACCCGGCGCAAGCTGATGCTGCCCTCCTTCCACGGCCAGGCGGTCCAGGCCGACAGCGAGATGATGGCCCTGGTGGCGCGGCGAGAGATCGAGCGCTGGCCGGTCGGCGAGCCGTTCGTGCTCTGGCCGCGGATGCAGGACGTCACCCTCGACGTCGTCATGCGCGCCGTCTTCGGGCCCGACTCGCAGGGGCCGCGGCTGCAGCCGCTGCGCGAACGCCTGCGCGAGCTGACCGGCTGGATGAACGAGCCGCGCAACCTGGCGAGGCTCGCCGTCCTCGGCCCCGGCTGGGTGACCCGCAGCAAGGGCTACCGCGAGGCGATGGGCGCGGTCGAGCACGAGGTGATGGAAGAGGTACGGCGGCGCAAGTCCATGGGCGAAAACGGGGCGCCGGACGTCGTCTCGATGCTGGTCCACGCCCGCTACGAGGACGGCTCGCCGCTCTCCGACCAGGACCTGCGCGACGAACTGGTGACGCTGCTCTCCGACGGGCCGACCTCGAGCACGCTCGCCTGGACCTTCGAGCGGCTGCTGCGCAACCCCGACAAACTGGAACTGCTGCGCGACGACATCCTCGCCGGCGACGGAAGCTACCTCGACGCGGTCGTGAAGGAGACGCTGCGGCTGCGGCCGCCGGTCCCGGTCGTCGTCCGCACCCTGCTGGAGCCGCTGACGCTCGGCGGCTACGACCTCCCGGCCGGCACCACGGTCGCGCCCTGCATCCACCTGATCCACCGCGACGAGCGCTGGTACGAGCAGCCGCACCGCTTCCTGCCCGAGCGCTTCGTCGGCAAACAGCCCGGCACCTACACCTGGATCCCCTTCGGCGGCGGCGTGCGGCGCTGCCTCGCCGCCAGCTACGCGGAAATGGAGATGAAGCGGGTGTTGCGGGTCGTGCTGGAGACGACCGAGCTGCGGGCGGTCGAGAGCGATGCCGAGCGGGCGCGCAAAAGCGCGATCTCCTTCAGCCCCGACCAGAAAGGGCTGGTGATCGCCGAACCGAGAGAAACGGAACCGGCCGGGGACCAGGCCCTGGCGCCCGTCTAGGAGGAACGATGAGCGACAGCGACATCCTCATCGTCGGCGCCGGCGCCAAGGCCGCCGCGATCGGCGCCAAGGTCCACACGATCAACAAACTGGGCCTGGCCGAGATCTCGATGACGGTCGTCGAGAAAACCGAGCCGGCCGCCTCCTGGCTCGGCCGCAACGGGATGACCTCGGGCGAGGAGCCGCTGGCGATCCCGCCGATCAAGGACGTCGGCTTCCCGTACCAGAGCTCGCGCCAGTTCGGCGAGGTGGGAGACGAGATCGACGCGGCGCTGCTGCCGTTCACCTGGCAGCGCTTCGCGATGGAGCGGCACGAATACGCCGCCTGGGTCAACTCCGGCTCCCCCTCGGTCCTTCACAAGGACTACGGCGAGTACCTGGGCTGGGTCTTGGAACGGGCGACCGAGGGGATAACCCTCTACGACGGCCGGGTGACCGAGGTCTCGCTTGCCGAGGGAGGCGACCGCTGGCAGGTCGAGGTCGCCGAGCGCGGCCGTCCCGAGGACCCCGAGCGCCACACCGGCCGCTCTCTGGTCCTCACCGGGCCGGGCGTGCACCGCCACTTCCCCCACGACCCCGAGGTCGAGTCGCGCGTCTTCCACTGCGACAGCCGCCGCGAGGAATTCACCCGGGTGCCGGAGGACGAGGAGGTCGAGATCGCGATCATCGGCGGCGGGGAGAGCGCCCTCAGCGCCCTCGTCTTCCTCCGCGACCTGCGGCCGGCGGCCCGCCTCATCGTCTACACGCCGACGCTGCCGCTGAGCCGCGGCGAGAGCTTCCTCGAGAACCGCGTCTTTGCCGACCCCGACAACGTCGACTGGGAACACCTCGACATCGAGACGCGGCGGGACTTCGTCAAGCACTGCGACCGCGGCGTCTTCGACCAGACCGTGCTGGCGCGGATCGCCGACGACGACCACCTTTCTTTCATCACCGGCCGCGCCGTCCACGTCTCCCTCGCGGGCGGCGGCGATGGCGCTCTGCTCGAATTCGAAAGCCCCTCGGAGGGAATGTGCTCGCAGCGCTACGACTTCGTCATCAACTGCACCGGCTTCGACCTGCTGCGCCAGATCCGCAACCTTTTCCCCGACGCCGTCCGCGACGAGGTCGAAGAACAGTGCGGCCCGCTCTGGGACAGCCCCCCGAAGACCGAGGTCCCGATCGGCCGCGGCCTCGAACTCGAAGGGGTGCGGCCGCGCCTGCACATTCCCGGCCTCGGCGGCCTCCGCCAGGGCCCCGGCTTCGCCAACCTCGGCAGCCTCGGGCTGCTCGCCAACCGCGTCCTGCAGCCGCTTCTTGATGAACTGGGCGCCCCTTTTGCAGGGGTTTCTGAAACGATAAAAAACAAGTCCTTACTACTCGATTAGGGAGAGGAGCCGGGAGATGTCGATGCTGTCCAAGTTCAGGAGGTTGCCGCTGCTTGCGCTTGCGGTCGCCGTTGCGGTCGGAGCGCTGGTGGCGGGATGTGGCGGCTCAGGCTCCGGAGGCGGTGACCACAACCTCACCGGCGACGCCTTTCCCGGCATCGACCTCGCCAACACCCGCCAGGCGAAAAGCCAGATCAACAGCGGCAACGTCAACCAGCTCAAGGAAGCCTGGTCGGTGCCGGTCACCGGCACGGGCATCTACGGCAGCTACGCCTCGACCCCGGTGATCGTCAACGGCGTCGTCTACTCCCAGGACCTCGAATCGAACGTTTCCGCGATCGACCTCGAAAGCGGCGAAGTGATCTGGAGCAGGAAGCTCGAATCGCCGAGCCACGGCCCGAACGGCCTGACGGTGGCCGAAGGCCGCGTCTACGGCACCACCAACGCCGGCGCCTTCGCGCTGGATCAGGAAACCGGCAAGGAACTGTGGACGACGCCGCTGGAAGGCCCGGTCGACATGCAGCCCGGCGTCAACGAAGGCAGGGTCTACGTCTCCACCGTCCCCGAGAACACCAGCTCCGAATACGAATCGGGCACGGTCGGCACGCTCTACGCGATGGACGCCAAAACCGGCAAAAAGCTGTGGGAATTCGACACCGTCCCGAAAAACCTCTGGGGCGACCCCAAGGTCAACTCCGGCGGCGGCCTCTGGTACCCGCCCTCGTTCGATAGCGAAGGCAACCTCTATGGCGGCACCGGCAACCCGGCGCCGCTGCCCGGCTCCCCCGGCAAACCGTGGGGCTCGGACCGGCCGGGGGATAACCGCTATGCCGACTCCCTGGTCAAACTCAATCCGAAGACCGGCAAACTGATCTGGTTCTACCAGGAGACCCCGCACAACATCTACGACTGGGACTTCCAGAACCCGCCGATCCTGGCCAAGGCCGGCGGCAAGGAAGTGGCGATCGGCTCCGGCAAGTCCGGGTACGTCGTCGCGGTTGACGTCAAAACCGGCAAGGTCGTCTGGCGGGTGCCGGTCGGCGAACACAACGGCCACGACAAAGACTCGCTCTACGCGATGCGCGGCGAATACGACAAGATCAAGACCGGCGAAGTCTTCCCCGGCGAGCTCGGCGGCGTGATCGCGCCGATGGCGACCGACGGCAAATACGTCTACGTCCCGATCGTCAACCACTCGATGACCGTCCGCTCCGGCACGGAAGTGAGAGAAGAAAGCGCGACTGCTGCCGGCGCCGTCGCCGCGCTTGACATCAAGACGGGCAAGCAGGTCTGGGAAACGCAACTTCCCTCGCCCGCCTACGGGGCGCTGATCGTCACCAACGACCTCGTCTTCGCGACCTCGTCCGAAGGCGTCGTCCATGCCCTCAAAGCCGAAAGCGGCGGCGAAGTCTGGCAGGCGGCGCTGCCGATGGGGACCAACGCGGGCGTGATGATCAGCGGCGACACCCTCGTGGCCGGTGCCGGGCTGCCCGTGACCGAAGGCCAGACGCCGAAACTGGTCGCCTACAGACTGGGCGGCTGATCTGAGCTCAGCGTCCCGCGGCCACGCGCCGCGGGACGCTGAAGCTGGCCAGGGCCGCCAGCAGGCAGGCGCCGGCGGCGAAGGCGAAGGCGAGGGTGAAGCCGCCCTCGCTCGGCAGGCCGGAGGCGACGACGGTGCCGGCAATCAGGCTGGCTCCCACCTGGCCGCCGACCGATCCGCCCAGGGTTCGCATCACCGTGTTCATCCCCGTCGCCACCGCGGTCTGCTGCGGCGGCACCGCCTCGACGATCAGGTTGGCGAGGGAGGCGAAAGCGAGGCCGATCCCCGCTCCCATCAGGGCGGTGGCGACGTAGATGCCCGCTTCGTGCGTGTGCGCGACCGCCAGCAGCGTGAAGGAGACGGTCACGGTGAGGCAGCCGGCGATCAGGACCGCGCGCGAGCCGACCCGGTTCGCGAGCGACCCCGCGAGGGGGCTGACGAGCATCATCATCACCGTTGCCGGCAGCAGGAAGAGGCCGGCCTGGGTGACGGTGGAGCCGAAGCCGTAGCCGGTGCTGGCCGGCATCTCGGTGAACTCCGGGATGAGGATGAACGAGCTGTACATGCCGGCGCCGACGAGGAAGGCGGCGGCGTTGACGGTCCAGACGCTGCGCACCCGCATCATCACCATGTCGACGAGCGGCTCGTGCCGGTCCGCCTCGACCTTGATCCAGATCGCCAGCACCGCTGCGGCGGCGACGATCAGGCCGATCACGCGGGGGTCGCCCCAGCCCCATTCGGAGGACTGGGTGATCCCCAGCAGGAGCAGTACCAGCCAGGCCGAGAGCAGCACCGCCCCCAGCCAGTCGACCCGGCCCGGGGACTTCACCGGCGACTCGGGGACGAAGAAGATCGTCGCCAGCGTCGCGGCGACGATCACGATTAGCGGGAACCAGAACAGCCAGTGGTAGCTGAAGGCGCTGATGATCGGGCCGGCGAGGATGATCCCGATGCCGCCGCCGATGCCGAGGATCGCCGAGATCAGGGCGATGCCGAAGGCGGCTTTCTCGCGCGGGAACTCGTCGCGGATGATCCCGAAGGAGAGCGGGAAGATCGCGCCGCCCGCCCCCTGGACCACGCGGGCGAAGATCAGCAGCCCGATCGAGTGGGCGAGCGCCGCCAGCAGGGTGCCGGCGCCGAGCCCGGCCATCGTGAAGACGAGGGTGTGCTCCTTGCCGAACATGTCGCCGAGCCGGCCGACGATCGGCGTCGTCACCGAGGCGCTCAGCAGGTAGCCGGTCAAGAGCCAGGCGGTCGCGGTCGCCGAGGAATGCAGTTCTCGCTGGATGTCCGGCAGCGCCGGGGCGACGGCGGACTGCAGCAACGCGTAGGAGGCCCCGGAGATGGCAAGGACGGCAAAGGTGATGCCGTAGTGCTGGCGCTGGTATGCGCTGTTGTTGTCACTGGCCCCCGCCGTCATCAGCAGCGGCACACGCTAGCGTGCCGGAGGTGGCGGCTAAACGCAGCGCCGGGATCCTCCTTTTTCGTCGCAATGGGAGGGGGACGGAGTTCCTCCTCGTCCACCCGGGTGGCCCCTTCTGGGCGCGGAAAGACGCCGGCGCCTGGTCGATCCCGAAGGGGCAGATCGAGAGCGCGGAGGAGCCGCGCGCCTGCGCGATCCGCGAGCTCGAAGAGGAGCTGGGGCCGGCGCCCGAGCTCGATCCCGAGGAGCTGATCGAACTTGGGCAGATTCGCCAGCGGGCGGGCAAAGTAGTCGAAGCCTGGGCCGCCGAGGCCGACTTCGACCCTGCCGCCCTCGACAGCAACACCTTCACGATGGAGTGGCCGCCCCGCAGCGGCAACCAGCAGGAGTTCCCCGAGGTCAACCGCGCCGAATGGTTCGGCCTGGAGGCAGCGCGGGAGAAGATCCTCCCCGCCCAGGCAGAACTTCTCGATCGCTTGTTGGAGCGGTTAGAGTCGGAAGATGGAGAACGGAAGGCCTCAGAACGGTAGGCCTCCTATTTCGGCGCGGCTGCTCGGAGCCGGGGTGCGCGGCGCCCGCACCGTCACCAAAGCCACCGGGATCGACCGCGCGGTAGAAGTCGCCGCCGAGGAGGCGATCGTCGCCGCGGTCGAAAGCCAGGCGGTCGAGCGGGCGATGGCGCGGGTCCTGGAAGGGCCGGTGATCGAAGAGGCGGTCGAAGGAGCCCTCGAGAGCGAGGCGGTCAAGGCCGCCCTGCTGGAGGCGATGGACAGCGAGCTGGTGGACGAGGTCTGGCACCGGCTGCTGGCCAGCGAGGAGGTCCAGCAACTGGTCGAACGGATCGCCGAGGCCCCCGAGGTGCGGGCGGCGATCAGCGCCCAGGGGATGGGGCTGATCGAGGACATAGGCCGCACGATCGGCAACCTGGCACGGCGGCTCGACGACCGCTTCGAGCGGATCGTCCGCCGGGTCTTCGTCCGCAAGCCGCGGGAGCTGCCGACCGACGAAGCCGGCGCGATCAGCCGCGGCCTCGCGTTGGTGGTCGACGGCGTCTTCGTCAATCTTGCCTTCACTGCCTTCGTCGCCCTGGTGACGCTGGTCGCGAACGCCTTCGGCGGCAACGGCGAAGGCGGCAGCATCCTCGTGGTCGCCGTCGGCTCGACCGCCTGGCTCGCCTTCGGCGCCGTCTACCTGGTCGGCTTCTGGTCGCTTGCCGGGGAGACTCCCGGGATGCGATTCCTCGGCATCCGCCTCGAGGAGCGGCTGTCGCTCGGTCGCGGCGTCAAGCGCCTGATCGGGCTCGGCCTCTCGGTGCTGACTTTCGGGATCGGCTTCCTCGGCATCGTCTTCGGCGCCCAGCGACGCGCCTGGGACGATCGCCTCGCGGCGACCGGCGTCGTCTATGACGAGCGGCGACCGGAGCCGGCGCCGTGGTCGAGAGCTAGATCGGCGCTCCCGAGCGATTCGGCAGCCGGCGCTGGGCCAGCAGGGTGAGGCTGCCGGAGACGATCAGCAGCGAGACGTTGATCAGAAGGACGACGAGGGCGCCGAGGGCGTGGTCGATCCCGCCACCGCCGATCGCGACGCCGAGGTAGGCGGAGGCCGGGATCGTCGTCACCGAGATCGCGACGCCGACCGCGGCGCTCGCTTTGGTCTCGAAGGAGAGCATTGCCGCGACGCCCGCGGCGAGGGCGATCAGCACCGTCGAGTAGTCGGTGTGGGCGAGGTTGTTGAGGCTGCTGTGCTCGACTTCGAAGCCGTCGGGGAGGAGGCCGGTCCATTTGAGCAGAAGGCTGAGCACGGCGGCGGTCACGACCACCAGGCCGAGGCCGAGCGTGAGGGTGGCGAAGGCGCGCCGCGCGAGGTCGCGGCGGCCGGCGACGAGGCCGACGCAGGTGGCGCAGATCGGCAGCAGGTCGGGGCTGACCGCCATCGCGCCGACGATCAGGATCGAGCTGCTGGTGATGACGCCGAGGGCGGCGATCACGGCGGCGACGTTGATCAGCGCCAGGTATCGCGCGAGCGGCCTCGAGTTGGCCCGCGCCTGGCCGACCACCTCGATCCAGGCGTAGCCGTCGACGCCTTCGCCGGGGTGGTGGCGGCGCTGGGGAGCGACCACCTCGATCCGGGTGAGGACGTAGTCGTCGGGCTCGACGCCGAACTCGGCGACCGCGTCGACGAGGCGGTCGGCGGCGGCCGGCTCGACGTCGGCGACGAACACATAGGCCTCGGCGGCGGCCTCGTCCGCCTGCTGGACGACCCGCCGCACGCCGTCGAGGTCGCGCAGCAGCGAGCCGAACTCATCGGCGCGGCTGTGGTGGACCGACGAGCGGAGCCTCAGCATCTCCGCATTCTCGCCTCTGGCCCGGCGTCTCTAGGAGACGAGCTTGAGGACCTTAAAGGCGCGGTCGCCTTTGGGCGTCTCGACCGTGACCGTGGAGCCGACCCGGGCGTCCATCAGCGCCCGGCCGATCGGCGACTCCGCCGAGAGCCGGCCGTCGGCGAGGTTGGCCTCGGTCGAGCCGACCAGCGTCCAGACGTTGGTCTCGCCTTTCGATTCGTCGAGCACCTCGGCACTGCGGCCGAAGGAGAAGACGTCGCTGTCGAGCTGGGAGACCTCGACCACGACGGCGTTGCGCAGCCGTTCCTGCAGCCGCTTGATCCGCGTCTCCATGTGCGCCTGGTCCTCTTTGGCGACGTGATACTCGGCGTTCTCCTTGAGGTCGCCCTCCTCGCGGGCGACCCTGATCCGCTCCGCCATCCGCTGCCGGGCCGGGCCTTCCAGCTCGGCCAGTTCCGCTTTCAGCTCCTCGAGTCCCTCCTGCGTGATCGGCTCGCCGTTCTGCTCCTGTGCGCTCATCCGCAGAGCGTGCCAGATATCAGTCTCCGGCGCCGGTTTCGGAGGCGATGAAGGCGGAGGCGAAGGAGTGGACTTTCTTGCCTTCCGCTTCGGCCAGCGGGTCGAGGCCGAACAGTTCGTCGGTCGAGCGCAGTAGCGAGTAGGGGTTGTAGGCGACGGCGTCGGTCCCACCCGGCGTCAGCAGCGGGGAGACGAGCAGCGCTCCGACCTTGAGCGGGTTGGCGGGCGGCGCGGCGGCAGGTTCCGTCGGCAGCGCCGTCGCTTCGGGCTGGGCCGCGCCGAAGCTGACGATCAGCAGCCCGTCCTTCTTGTAAGCGGGGGAGGCGAGGATTTCCGGCACCAGTTTTTCCAGCCAGGCGTTCGCTGCCGCGGCGCCGTCGGCGACGCCTTCCGGGCACTGGCCGCGGAAGCCGCCGTTGCAGAGGCTCGGCGCGATGTAGCTGAAGTTGGCGGTGGAGTCGGTCTTCTTCAGGTCCTTCGCCAGATCGGTCAGCGGCACGTCGTTGCTGGCGCAGTCGCCGAGGTCAAGCAGCGAGTGGAAGTAGACGAACGGGTTGACCGTGGCCGAGTAGCCCCCGGTGACGGGCGTTTCCGTCGCGCCGGGTTCGGGATGGACGCAGTTGCCCGGTTTGCCTTCGGGGTCAGTCATCCCTTCGACGTAGGCGCGCCAGGTGAAG
>JBQCEW010000149.1:0-6760 GCA_051959815.1 Solirubrobacterales bacterium | reverse complement strand
GGCGGGCGTGGTTGGAGAGGCTGGGGACGAGGAAGCCGAGGATCGCCAAGAGGATGCAGATTCCGATCACTACTGCGATGAGCATTTGGCGCCCCTCCCGTTCCTGGTTTCCTAGAGCTTGCGCTCGATGCGCTCGGCTTTCTCGCCGTGGTGCTCGGCCCGCTCCCGCTCCCGCTCGGCCCGCTCGGCGGCTTCGCGGGCTTCCAGCTCGGCCTGGTGGGCCTCCTCCTCGTGCTCCTCTGCTTTGGATGCATGCGTCTCGGCCTCCTGGCGGTGGTCGCCGGCCCGTTCGCGCAGTCGCATCCGCTCCAGTTCGCGCCGCTTCCTCGCCCGCTGCGTGAACACAGCGACGAGCGCGAGGATGGCGATTGCAACGACGACGATGATGGCGATCACCCAGATGGACATGCCCCTTCAATACCCGCGGAGCGATTGGTAAACCCTCCCGATCCGGGTAGCCGGAGGCCGTGTTCGACTGGCTCACCCACGAGGTAGGGCAGAGCGCCCTCACCTACCCGATCATCTTCGCCGCCGCGGGCACCGACGTCCTCTTCCCGCTGATCCCCTCGGAGACGATCGTGATCACCGCCTCGGTGCTGGCGGCGCAGGGGGAACTCTTGATCTGGCTGATCGTGCCGCTCGTCGCCGTCGGCGCCTTCCTCGGCGACAACCTTTGCTACCTGCTCGGGCGGAAGGTCGGGGATCCGGTCGCCGACCGGCTGTTTAGGGGCGAGAAGGGGCAGGCGCGGCTGAAGTGGGCGGAGGCGGCGCTGCGGCGGCGCGGGGCGATCCTGATCGGTGTCGGCCGCTTCATCCCCGGCGGGCGCACCGCGACCACCTTCGCCGCCGGCACCCTGGAGATGCCCTACCGCCAGTTCGCCGTGGCCGACGCCTTCGCCGCGGCGCTCTGGGCGATCTACGTCTCGATGCTCGGCTACCTCGGCGGCGAGACCTTCAAGAACAATCTCTGGCTGCCGCTCGCGACCTCGCTCGCCTGCGCGATGGCGGTCGGCGCCGGCTTCGAAGTCTGGCGCCGGGTGCAGCGCCGTCGCGGCAAGGACATCCTCGGCGACGAGCTGCCCCAGGAGTTGGCGGGTTGAGTGGAAGAAGGCACTCGCGCCCGACCTGTCGGTTTGCTTCAATCACTTCACCAGAGAAAGGAGGTGGTCCTAACTTGAATCACATGCTTGATGGGACTCTGGAGGTGCAGGGCCGCTAGGCGCCGCACTGGTTTGGGCGCCCGGCGGAATCCACCCCGGGCACCGGCGAGCGTCAGGGAGCCGGGTCTTGTCCCGCCCGGTCGCAGTTCCCGCGTTCGTTTCCATGCACCAGCCGGAGGCCGCCGCAAGGCGGCCTCCGTGTTTTCAGGGCGCCGCCGCGTTCAGCCCTTCGTCGGCTTCGGTAAGGAAGTGGGAGGCGATGCGCCAGCGCCGCTGCAGGACCGGTTCGACCGTCGCCGAGCTGCAACCGGCTTCGGAGACGCATTCGCCCCAGTCGTTGGCGGCTTCGATGTAGCGGTTGAAGGCCTTCTCGGCGGGGGTGCCGACGCCGCTCACGCAAGTGAGCTCGACCCGGTCGATCGGGATCTTCCGGTAGGTGGAGCGGATGCCCCGCACCTCGGCCACGTACTGGTCGTAGGTGAGGCCGACGGCGAGCCGCCGGCGCAGCGAGTCCATCGAGGCGACGAAGCTGCCGAGCTGGCTCTGACAGGGATCGCTGGCGCTTGCTTCCCCTTCCGTCGACTGGTCCTTCTTCTTCCCATCCCCGGTCGGGCTTTGCGCCTCGGTCGTGGTCGCGTGGCTGGTCACGGTGGCTTCGGTCGACTTCGATCCGCCGCCCCCGCAGCCGCCGAGCAAAACGGCCGCGAGCAGGGCACAGCCGACGAGCGTGAGTCGAGCCGCGGCGAGCACGGCGGCAGTCTACGTCGTGTAGAAACCGCTTCGTGAGGCGAATCGGCAGCTTCGGGAGAGCGGGAGCGGCGCTGCTGCTCGCGCTCGTCGCGCTGGCCATAAGCGCGGCTCCTGCCGCGGCGGCGCCGAAAGTCCTGGTCGTCGGCGACAGCCTCGAGGAACTGACCTCTCCCCACCTCAGCCGCTACCTGCCGGGGGTCGAACTCGTCATCGATGCCAAAGGCGGCTACAACAGCTTCCAGATCTTCGACCTCTTCCAGGAAAGCTACGAACCCTCCGACGACGTGATCGTCTTCGACGCCGGGACCAACGACAACCCGTCCTATCCGGAAATCCTCGCCGGCAACCTGGCCAAGGTCGCGGGCATCGTCGGCAACCGCTGCATGGTCGTGCCGACGATCCACGGGCTGCACCCGGGCGGAGTCGACGACACCGGCAAGAACCGGGTCGTCGCCGAATTCGCCGCCTCGCGGCCGGGGACGCAGGTGCCGGACTGGGCGGGCGTCGTCGCCACCCATCCGGAGCTGATGCAGGCCGACAACCTGCACCCGATCGAAGCAGGCGCCGAATACCGGGCTCAGCTGATCGCGCAGGGGGTCGAGGGTTGTCTCGCCTACGAGCAGGCGCGGGCGACCGCGCCGCCCGAACCAGCGGCCGGGGGACCGCGCCCCGAAGTCGAACCGATCGCGACGGTGGGGCGGCTGCAGGCGCGCCAGGCCGAAGTGATGGACGCAATCCGCACCGACGTGCTGCGCCAGGCCGCCGCCTCGCTGATCACTGGCGCCTTGCTGGCAAACCGGTGAGAGCCGCCGACCCGAAGTGGCAACCTGTAGGCATGGAGTTGCCCCATGAGTGAGGTGGTGATGCCGCGCCTCTCCGACTCGATGGAGGAGGGGACGATTCTCACCTGGTTGAAGCAGGTGGGGGACGAGGTTGCGGTGGGGGACGAGCTGGTCGAAATCGAGACGGACAAGGCGAACATGGCCTACGAATCAGACGTTGCTGGCACGCTACAGGAGATCTTGGCTCAGGAGGGAGACACGCTTCCGATCGGGGCACCGATTGCGCGGATTAACGGTGATGGAGCTTCGGGTGAAGGACCAGGCGCTCGGCCCGCGGGTCCTGTCGCGGCAGGGGACCCACCACCCCCTGCAACTGCGCAGGGGATGGTCCCCCCTACCGCGCCACCCGCGGGAGGAGCGGGGGAGGCTGACGCTGAAGGCCCAGCCGTTCCAGCTGCCGCAAACGGTGAGCGCGTCAAAGCTTCTCCACTAGCTAGACGGCTTGCTCGGGAGCGCGGCTTGGATCTCTCCGAGCTGAAAGGCTCCGGGCCTGCGGGGCGGATTGTGAAATCGGACGTGGAGAGTGCGGCGGCAGGACCCGCCGGCCTAGCGCCTGGTCCCTCAGTCGAGACGGCTAAGGGCGAGACCCAAGTTCAGGAGTTGAACAAACTCCAACAGACGATCGCTCGGCGGATGGCTGAGTCGAAGGCGACTGCGCCGCACTTCTATTTGACGATCGAGGTCGATATGGGGAAGGCGGTGGATGCTCGGGCTGCGTTGAAAGCGGCGGCTAAAGAGGGCGATGTGGTGCCGTCTTTCAACGACATGATCGTGAAGGCGTGCGCGATTGCGCTGCGTGAGTTTCCGAAAGCCAATGGGGCCTATCGCGACGGCCGTTTTGAGCTCTACTCGCGGGTCAACGTTGGTGTCGCCGTCGCCGCCCCCGAAGCGTTGGTCGTGCCGACGATCTTCGATGCGGACAAGAAGGGCCTGCGGCAGATCGCCGCCGACACGCGCGCCGTCGCCGCCAAAGTCCGCGACGGCTCGGTGACGCCGCCGGAGCTCTCGGGCGGCACCTTCACCGTCTCCAACCTCGGCATGTACGAGATCGACGAGTTCGATGCCGTGATCAACATGGGCCAGGCGGCGATCCTCGCCGTCGGCGCGATCCGCGAAGTCCCCGCCGTGCGCGACGGCCAGATCGTCCCCGCCCGGCTGATGAAAGCCACCCTCTCCTGCGACCACCGCATCCTCTACGGCGCCGAGGGCGCCGAGTTCCTAGCCCGCGTCAAATCCCTTCTAGAGGAGCCGATCTCCCTGGCGCTCTAGTCCGCTTGGCCGCCGCCGAGCTCTGGCGGGAGCGCTTTCGGGCCGTCGGGATACATGTGGCGCAGCTGCTCCTCGCTCATCTCGAGCGTGCTGGTGATGTTTTCCCGCGGCGCCCCGACCACCAGCCAGAGCTGGTCGGAGCCGGTGTCGTTGAAGAGCTGGCGCACCGAGCCCGGCTCGACCAGCAGCGCATCCAGCGGCGCCAGCGTAAGCACCTCGTCGTCGACCCGCACCCGCCCCTCGCCCTCCAGCAGCACGTAGAGCTCCTCTTGCGTGAAGTGCCTGTGCTTCGTCGAAGCTTTCCCCGGCTCCAGCCTCCACATCCGCGCCCCCAGGGCAGACGCCTCAAGTTGGCCGCCAAGATCCGTATTCGGCGTCTGCATCTGGTTCGACCGCCGCCAGAAGGCATCGGCGGCCTTGAGGACTCGGTAGGCCATTTCAGTGTCGACTTTGTACGGGTATGCCGAACAAAAGCGACACTAGACCTCGAGCCAGGTGCCTTTGGGGCCGAGGTTGCGAATCGGCGTGGGGCCGACCTGGCTCTCGCAGCCCCAGGACTCGTGGATGTGGCCGCAGACGGCGAGGCGGGGGTGCTTCTCTTCGATCGCGCGGAGAAGGGCGGGGCTGCCGAAGTGGGAGTCGCCACCGGCGCTGTCGCAGTGGTCGCGGGGCGGGGAGTGGAGGACGAGGACGGCGTTCTCGGGGCAGGCGGAGAGCATCTCCGTCGCCGCCTCGTCGTCGAGGTCGAAGCTCCAGTCCCAGGGCGTGACCGGGATCCCGGCGCCGAGGCCGTAGAACTCGACGCCGTCGATCGTCGTCCCCTCGGCGTGCAGGACGGTGGCGGCGCTCCAGTCGGAGGCCGCTGCGCGCAGCGCGTCGACGGTCTCGTTGTTGCCGGGCACGAGCACGGTCGGCGTCTCGATCCCCGCCAGCGCCCCGATCGTCTCCTCCAGCCCCTCGTGCACCGAGGCGAAGTCGCCGGCGCCGATCACCACGTCGGCCTCGGCCGACATCTCGACCAGCTTCGCCCCCTGCCCGAGGTCGCGGTGCAGGTCGCTGAAGGCGAGGATGCGCACCGGCAAAACCTAGCCGTTGCGTGGTTCCTTTGTCGGCCCTGGGACGACTAAGGAACCACGGGATTGGTTCGCGCGAACGTAGCCTCAGGCTGGGCCGGCGGAAGTGGGCTCGCCGAAGTCTTCGACCTCGGTTTCGACCTTGCCGGCCGGCATCCCGACCAGGGAGACGACGAAGGCGGCCGCCATCGCTACCGCCATCCCGTAGAAGACCGTGCGCGAGGCCAGCGCGAAGTCGTGGGGGATGCTGTCGACGACCTTCTGGATCGGGCCGTGGAGGTGGGCGGGAGCACCTTCACCGCCACCGCCCTGGCTGATCGCGTCGGCGATTTCGTCGGCGGCTTCCTTCGGCACGCCGTGCGCCGCCGCGGTCGCCTCCAGGTTCGAGCGGTTCTCGCTGATCAGGGCCGTGCCGAGGATCGCCAGCCCGAGGCTGGAGCCGAAGTTCCGCACCGTCTGCGTGATCCCGGTCGCCTCGCCGTAGCGGCTGCGCGGCACCCGGTTCAGCGCGTCGGTGTTGGCGGGGCTGAGGACGAGCCCGACGCCCGCCCCGGCGATGACGATGTAGTACCACTGGTCGCTGACCGAGAGTTCGGTCAGCGAGTGGCCCCAGAGGTAGAAGCCGACCGCGGCGACGCCGCAGCCGAGCACGACAGAGGGTCGCGCCCCGACCCGGTCGAGGAGCTTGCCGCCCCACTGCGAGGCGGTGGCGAAGCCGGCGAAGAAGATCAGCAGGTAGAGCCCGGTTTCCGAGGCGCTTTCGCCGAGCGAGATCTGCGCGTACATGCTGGCGAAGAAGAAGAGCGGGACGAAGGGGATCATCAGCAGGAAGAGGACGGCGTTGTCCACCGCGAAGGCGCGGTCGCGGAAGATCGAGAGCCGCAGCAGCGGGTTCGCGACGCGCAGCTCGTAGCGGACGAAGGCGGCGAGGAGGGCGATGCCGGCGACGATCGTGCCCCAGGTCGCCGGGCTGCTCCAATGCCAGACGCTCGACTGCTGCAGGCCGAGGACGGCGAGCCCCATCCCGGCCGTGATCAACATCGCCCCGCGGTAGTCGAGCGGCGCCGGGTGCTTTTCGTCGGCCGGCTTGGAGCGAGCGATGAGGATCAGGGCGACGATCGCGACGGGGATGTTGACCCAGAAGATCGCCCGCCAGGTCCATTCGACGAGGAAGCCGCCGGCGAGCGGGCCGACCGAGGTGAGGCCGCCGGCGACGGCGAAGAAGATCGCCATCGCCTGACCGCGCCGCTCGACCGGGAAGGCGTTGAGGACAATCGCCAGCGCCGCCGGGAACATGATCGCCGCGCCGGCGCCCTGGATCACGCGGAAGGCGATCAGCCAGGCCTCATCGAGCGAGCCGGTGGGGGTGGCGCCGCAGAGGGCGGAGGCGGTGGCGAAGACGATCACGCCGGTGACGACCATGCGTCGGTGGCCGGCGATGTCGGCGAGGCGACCGCCGAAGGCGAACAGCGCCGAGAGCGAGAGCAGGTAGCCGTTGACGATCCACTGCACGCCGGTGGTCGAGAGCGAGAGATCCTTCTGGATCGTCGGAATCGCGATCGCGACGATCGTCTGGTCGATGAAGGTCATCGAGACGGCGAAGATCATCGCCGCGAGGATCAGCCTGCTGTTCTGATTGGTCGCCTTGTCCATGTGACGCGGCTTT
>JBQCEW010000148.1:0-2783 GCA_051959815.1 Solirubrobacterales bacterium | reverse complement strand
CTGCTGCGCAAAGGCGACGACCGCTACGCCAACCGCACCCTCCGCGGCCAGATCGCCGACGGCATCGAAGGCACCCTCGCCCTCTACACCTACGAGGAGGAGACGACCGACAGCGACGGCGACAAGCAGACCAACTACTACCGCTACACGCTCGGCCTGGTCGAAGTCCCCGAGTGCGTCGCCCACCTCCCCGAGCTCTACTGCCAGCGCAAGTTCGGGCTGCGGTCGCTGGAGAAGTTCGAGGACGTCTTCCGGACCAAGAAAGAGCGGGTGAAGCTCGAGAGCACGGCGCTGGACGAGAAGTACGAGATCTTCGCCTCCAAGGAGCAGGACGCGGTCTGGCTGCGGCGACTCTTCTCCCCCACCTTCATCGTCTGGCTGAGCGAAGCGGCGCCGGACAAGTTCGCCTTCGAGCTCGTCAACGGCATGCTCTGCTGCTACGTCAACGGTCATAAGGAAGACACCGCCGAGCTCGACGGCATCGCCGCCGCCACGGCCACGGTGGCGAAACGACTGCGCGACGAGTCGGCAGAAACCAGCGGAGCATCAGAAGCCGGCTAGCAACGTTCCGGCGTTGGCGATCAGACCGGCGGCGATCATCAGCAGGACCGAGGGAACGAGGACCAGGGCGACGACAAGCTGGATCTTCGGCGCGGCGCGGGCGGCACGCTCCTCGACGGTGCGGCGACTATCGCGGCGCAGAGCGGCGGCCTGGCGCTGAAGCTGATCGGCCAGCGGTGAGCCGAACCTGCGCGAGCGCTCGATCGCGGCGACGAGCGTCGCCAGCTCGCCGCCGGGGACGCGCTTGCGGAGGGAGGCAAGGGCGGCGCTGAGCGGCACGCCGCAGGAGAGCTCGGCGACGGTCAGCCGCAGCTCCTCTGCCAGAGGTCCCTCCCCCGCCCGCGCAAGTTGTTCGAGACCGGCTGCCGGGCCACGGCCGGAGCCGGCGCTAACCGCGAGCAGGTCGAGCGCGTCGGGTAGCGCCGCGACCAGCCGGCGCTGCCGCTGCCGCGCCCGCCGCTCCAGCAGAGCGTTCGGGAGGAAGAAGCCGGCGGCGGGAAGCCCGAGCAGGACGAGCAGGGCGGTGCGCCCTGGTGCGACGGGCGACGCGACGAGGCCGAGCACCACGCCGCAACCAGCGCCGAGCAGCTTGCCGAAGAGGAGCTTCGGCAGACGCAGTTGCAGCTCCTGGCCGCGCAACAACTCCCGCGCGGCAACAGCCGCGAGCAGGACCGCGAGCGCCGCCAGTAGCCCCGCGCCGCTCACTCGACCACTTGCGAGAAGCGGCGGATCGCGAAGAAGCCGACGACCTGCAAGGCGGCGGCGAGCGCCAGCAGGATCGCTGCCGGCGGCGATCCCAGAAGCTTCGCGATGAAGCCCGGCTGCAGCAGCTCGGCGAAGAGGGCGCCGCCGGTCGGCATCGCCACCACCAGCAAGCCGGTGAAGCGCGCCTGCGCCGTCGCCGAGCGGGCGTCCTCGGCGACCCGCTCGCGCTCGGCGGCGCCGGCGGCGAACTGGCGCAGCAGGCCGGCGAGGTCGCCGCCGGCGAGCCGCTGGCTCAGCAGCGCCGCGGCGAAGGCGTCGACCCGCTCCGAGCGCATCCGCCGTCGCCATCCCTGGACGACGTCGACCGTGGGCGCACCCAGGTCGAGCTCGGCCGTCAGACGCGCCAGCTCGGTCGCGGGCGGGCCGTCGAGGGAGGCGACAGCGGCGGGTAGCGAAGCGCGCAGCGAGCGACCGGCGCTGAGCGAGTCGGCGATCGCGGTGGCGACTTCCGGCAGCGAGCGCTCGACCGCGCGCCGGTAGCGGCGGCGACGGGCGCCGATCGCCCACCCCATCCCGGCAGGGCCCACGACCGAGAGCGGCAGGGCGAGCGCGAGGCCACCGAGAAACCAGCCACCGAAGATCGCGGCACCGGTCCCGAGCGCTGCCAGCCGCCGCCGCTCCAAGGTTGAGGGCGCGTAACCCTCCTCCCCGGCTCGCCGCAGCGGCTCGAGTGCGAATCGCAGCCAGCTGGCAACCGCCGGGCTCGCGAGCAGCCCCTCCCGCGCAGCCAGGGCCAGAAGACCACCGGCCGCAGCGGCAATCGGGACCGCGGGCGTCATTCGACCTCTGCGATCTCGCTGACCCGGCGGCTGCCGTCGGGCTGGCGCTGGATGTGAACCACGAGATCGATCCCCCGCCGCACCTGCTCGGCGATCGCCGCATGCGGGAGACCGACGCCCGCCATCAGCGCCAGCGTCTCCAGGCGGTTGAGCGCGTCGGCGGGCGAGTTGGCGTGGACGGTCGAGAGGGCGCCGTCGTGGCCGGTATTGAGCGCAGTCAGCAGGTCGAGCGCCTCAATGCCCCGTACCTCGCCAATCACGATTCGGTCCGGGCGCATCCGCAGCGCGTTGCGCAGTAGGTCGCGGATCGTCACCGCTCCCCGCCCCACGACCCCGGCTGGGCGGCTCTCGAGCCGAACCACGTGCGGCTGCTGCAGCCGCAGCTCGGCGGCATCCTCGATCGTCACCACCCGCTCGCCGGCGGCAATGAAGCTGGAGAGAGCGTTGAGCAGGGTCGTCTTGCCGGAGCCGGTGCCGCCACTGACGACGACGCTGCGGCGGCCGGCGACCGCATCGGCGAGCAGGTTCCGCTGCTCCTCCGTCAGCGTCCCGAGCGCGACCAGTCGGTCCGGGTCGGGACGCTCGGCGCCGAAACGGCGGATCGAGAGCACCGGACCGTCGATCGCCAGCGGCGGAATCACGACGTTGACGCGCGAGCCGTCGGCGAGGCGCGCGTCG
>JBQCEW010000147.1:0-2549 GCA_051959815.1 Solirubrobacterales bacterium | reverse complement strand
CGCTCGCCGTCCGCTCCTACGACACGCGCGGCCGCGCGCGCGAGGAGGAGGAATGCCTCGTCCGAACGCCGTTCCAGCGCGATCGCGACCGGATCGTGCACTCGAAGCCGTTCCGGCGGCTGAAGGAGAAAACACAGGTCTTCATCGACCCGGCCGGCGACCACTACCGCACGCGCATGACCCACACGCTCGAGACGACGGGGATCGCCCGCGTCGTCGCGCGCGCCTTGGCGCTCAACGAGGACCTGACCGAGGCGATCGGGCTCGGGCACGACCTCGGCCACCCGCCTTTTGGTCACGCCGGCGAGGAGGCGCTTGACGCGGCGCTGCGCGAGAACTGCGGCGGCGGCTTCCGCCACAACGAGCACTCGCTGCGGGTGGTCGATGCGCTAGAGCGCGACGGCGAAGGGCTGAACCTGACCGAGCAGGTCCGCGACGGCATCCTCAACCACACCGGCTCGCGCAGGCCGGCGACGCTGGAGGGGCAGATCGTCAAGCTCGTGGACCGCGTCGCCTACATCAACCACGACATTGACGACGCCCTGCGCGCCGGCATCCTCCGCCAGGAGGACCTGCCGGCTGCCGAGATCGAGTTGCTCGGCCCGACCGGCTCGCAGCGGATCGACACCCTGGTGCGAGACATCGTCGAGCACTCCGAGGGTGAGGAGGAGATCCGCCAGGGGCGCGAGGTCGGCGGGGCGATGCTGCGCCTGCGCAAGTTCATGTTCGACCGCGTCTACCTCGGCCCGGCGGCGCGGCGCGAGCACGAGCGGGTCCAGCGCACCATGCACGGCCTTTTCCGGCACTACCTCGCCCGCCCCGATGAGATCCCGACCTGGGACCCCGGCGCCGGCGATTGCCAGCGCGTCGCCGACTACATCGCTGGCATGACCGACCGCTTCTGCATCGCCAAGTTCACCGAGCTGACCGTCCCGGAAGAGTCGAGATTCTGATGGCGCTGATCTCCGGCGAGAGCCTCGAACGGGTCAAGCAGGCGGCCGACATCGTCGAGGTCATCTCCGCCCATACCGACCTGCGCCGACAGGGCGCTCGCTACGTCGGGCTCTGCCCGTTCCATGAGGAGCGCACGCCGTCGTTCTCGGTCGAGCCGCAGGAAAAGCTCTACCACTGCTTCGGCTGCGGGGTCGGCGGTGACGTGATCAAGTTCGTCGAGGAAAAGGACGGACTCAACTTCACCGAGGCGGTGGAGATGCTGGCCGACCGCTACGGGGTCGAGCTCGAGCGCGAGCAGGAGGACCCGCGGGCGGAGGCGCGCCGCCAGCGCCGTCGCCGTCTGGAGCAGCTCTTGGACCGCTCCGCCGCCTACTACGCCAACTACCTCTGGGAGTCGGAGGAGGCGGCGAAGGCGCGCGAGTACCTCGCCGGGCGCGGCCTGCGCGAAGAGGTGCTGCGGGCCTTCGGCGTCGGCTACGCCCCCAGCGCCTGGGACAAGATTCTCGTCCGCGGCCAGCAGGCCGGCTTCAGCGTCGAGGAGCTGCGCAGCGTCGGCCTCGCCCAGCGCGGCCGCAGTGGCGGCGATTACGACCGCTTCCGCGAGCGGATCATGTTCCCGATCCGCGACCGCCGCGGCCGTGTCCTCGGCTTCGGCGGCCGCGCGATGCGCTCCGACCAGGGCGCCAAGTACGTCAATACCGCCGAGACCGACTTCTTCCACAAGAGTCAGATCCTCTACGGCGTCGATCGCGCCAAAGCGGCGATCACCAAAGCGGCTCGCGCGGTCGTCGTCGAGGGCTACACCGACGTCCTCGCCCTGCACCAGGCGGGGATCGAGGAGGCAGTTGGGGTGATGGGGACGGCGATCACCGGCGAGCAGGTGGCGGCGCTCTCGGGGATGGTCGAGGAGGTGGTGCTGGCCCTCGATGCCGATTCGGCCGGCCAGGAGGCGATGCTGCGCGCCCAGCGAGTGGCGGCGGGACGGCGGATGCGGCTGCGGGTGGCGGCGATGCCGGCGGGCGAGGACCCGGCGGAGATGATGGCCGAGGAGGGGGGAGCGGAGCGGTTCCGGGCGCTGCTCGACGGCGCCGAAGAGCTGACCGCGTTCCAGGTGCGGCTGGTCCTCGGGCGCACCGACACCTCCTCGCCGGTGGAGCGCGACCGGGCGCTGGCCGAGGTCGCGCCGGTGCTGGCCGGGATGGGGGAGACGGCCAGCCGCGAAGAGCTGGTGCGCAGAGTTGCCGAGCGGCTCGACCTGGAGCCGGCGATGGTGATGGGACGGGTGGTCGCTGCGACCCCGGCAACCGGCGGGAGGGAAGAAGCTCCGCCGGAATCGCGCGGTGCGCCGCAGCAACAGCGGCCGCCTCGACCCGCCGAGCTGACCTCGCGCGAGCGGCGCGAGCGGGCGCTGCTGGCGATGTGCATCACGATGCCGAACGAGGGGAAGGAGTACCTGGCGCGCCTCACCGAGGCCCACCTCTCGCCGACGGGACTGCGAGCGGCCGCCTGGCTGCGCGAGCACCCTGAGGACCCGGCCTCCAACCTGCCTCAGGATGACCGCGAGCTGGCCGCGCTGATCGCCGAACTGGTGATCA
>JBQCEW010000146.1:0-6870 GCA_051959815.1 Solirubrobacterales bacterium | reverse complement strand
CTTCTCGTCGCTCTCGGCCTTGGTCTGGCCGCCGAACTCGACCAGGAGCCAGCCGTCGCCGTCGGGCAGCATCGGGATCTCGCCGGTGTGCTCGCCCTTGCCCTCCATGTCCTGGACGAGGCAGCGGTCGAGGCCCTCGAGCCCGGTCGGTTCGTACTCGAGGATCTCGGAGACGTGATCGGCCGCTTCGTAGACGCTGGGGTAGCCGAGGACCAGCAGCGAGCGGCAGGGCGGGGCGTAGACGAGCCGCACCGTCGCCTCCAGCACGGTCGCCAGCGTTCCCTCGGAGCCGACCAGCGCCCGCGCCACGTTGAAGCCTTTCTCCGGCAGCAGCTCGTCGAGGTTGTAGCCGGAGACGCGGCGCGGGATGTCGGGGTAGCGCTCGCGGACGAGGTTGGCGTAGCGGTCGCGCAGGTCGCGCAGCGCCGCGTAGATCTCGCCGCGGCGGCCGCCCTCGCGGACGATCCGCTTCAGCTCCTCCTCCGAGGTCGGGCCGACCCGCATGCGGAGGCCGTCGTAGGTGACGATCTCCAGCTCTTCGAGGTTGTCGGCGGTCCGTCCCGCCATCACCGAGTGGACCCCGCAGGAGTTGTTGCCGACCATCCCGCCGAAGGTTGCGTATTCGTGGGTGGAGGTGTCGGGGGCGAAGGTGAGGTTGTGGCGTTCTTCGGTGATCTCGGCGAGCTGGTCGCGGATCACCCCGGGCTGGACGCGGGCGATGCGGCGCTCGGGGTCGATCTCGAGGATCTCCCGCATGTACTTCGAGGTGTCGACGACGACGGCGACGTTGGCGGTCTGACCGGCGAGGCTGGTCGCGCAGCCGCGGGGGAGGACCGGCGCCCCGTGCTCGCGGCAGGCGGCGACCGCGGCGACGACGTCCTCGGCGTCGCGGGGGAGGATGACGCCGAGCGGCGGCTGGCGGTAGTTGGAGCTGTCGTGGGAGTAGGCGGCGCGGGTCGCGAGGTCGAAGCGGACCTCGCCCTTGACCGCGTCTTTCAGCGCCTGCTTCAGCGCCCGGCGGTCGATCCGCTCGACCCCCTCCGGGGCGAGGGTTCCGTGCCCGATCCCCGCCGCGCTCAAGTCGCCCAGCGCTCCGCTTCCTCGTGCTTCAGCCTCAGACCATGGCCGGGGCGGGAGGGGTCGGGACGCAGGGCGCCGCCCTCGGGCTCGAGCGTGCCCTCGAACAGCATCCGCTCCAGCCGTACGTGGTCGTGGAAGTACTCGAGGTGGGCGAGGGACTCCAGCGCGCAGCAGGCGTGGGCCGAGACGGCGGGGGCGCAGTGGGCCGAGAAGGGGCGCTGCCGCGCCCGGCAGATGCCGTCGGCGCGGAGCAGGTTGGTGATGCCGCCGATGCGGGTGGCGTCGGCCTGGACGACGTCGACGCAGCCGGCGAGCTGAGCGAGGCCCCCCAGGACCCACTCGTACTCGCCGGCCGCGACCGCCATCCCGGCGGGGGCGCCTTCGCGGACGAAGCGCAGTCCCTCGCGGTCTTCGGAGCTGACCGGCTCCTCGAAGTAGGTGACGCCAAAAGCGGCGTATTCGCCGGCGCGGGCGAGCGCTTCGGTCGGCGTGAAGGCGCCGTTGGCGTCGACCATCAGCTCGACCTCCTCGCCCAGCACCTCGCGACAGAGCGCCAGCCGTTCGGGATCCCGCCGCGGTTCGCGCCCGACCTTGATCTTTACCCGCGACAGTCCCGCCTCCCGCCATGCCTCGAGCTGCCGGCGCAGCCGCTCTTCGGAGTAGGAGGTGAAGCCGCCGCTGCCGTAGATCGGCGCCGTCTCGTGGAAGCGGGGGAGGGCGTCGGCGAGGGGGAGGCCGAGGAGCCTGGCCTTGAGGTCCCAGAGGGCGATGTCGGCGGCGGAGACCGCCATCGCCCCGACCCCCTGCCGGCCGGCGTTGCGGATCGCCCGTTGCATCGCCGCCCAGGCTGCCGGCGGGCGCATCGCGTCGGCCCCGTAGAGCAGCGGCCGCAGCATCGAGTCGGCGAAGGCGGCGACGCTGCGGTCGCCGTAGGCGTAGCCGAGCCCCTGCTCGCCCTCGGCCTCAAGTTCGACGACGACGATCGTCGTCGAATCCCACTCCAGCGTCCCGTCCGACTCCGGCTCATCGGTGGGGACGGTGAAGGCGCGGACCCGGACTTCGGCCACCGGGGCCTCGGCCCGCGCCCGCTGCCGCGCCGCGACCGCCATCAGCGCGTCGTCATCTCCTTCAGCTTGCCTTTCAGCGACTGGCTGATCACGCGGCCGCCGTGCGGGTCGCCTTTGAGCAGCGATTTCGCCAGCGAGGTCGCCTGTTCGAGTTTGATGTGAGGCGGCAGCGGCGGCACCTCGGGGTCGGTCACCGCCTCGTAGAGGACAGGCCGGCCGGCGTTCAGCGCCTCGTCCCAGGCGGAGGCGACCTGGTCAGGGTCTTCGACTTTGATCCCGTGCAGGCCCAGCGAGCGCGCGTAGTCGGCATACGGGAAGTCGGGGATCCGCTGCGAGACTTCGAGTTTGGGATCGCCGGCCAGGACCCGTTGCTCCCAGGTCACCTGGTTCAAGTCGTCGTTGTGGAGGACGAGGACGACGAGCTGCTTGTTCGGCCATTGCTCCCAGCGGGCGGCGATGTCGATCAGCGCGTTGATGCCGAGCATCTGCATCGCGCCGTCGCCGATCGCGGCGATCACCGGCCGCTCGGGGTAGGCCATCTTCGCCGCGAAGGCGTACGGCACCGCCGGGCACATCGTCGCCAGCGTGCCCGACAGTGCCGTCCGCATCCCTCGCCTGAGTTTGAGGTGCCGCGCCCACCAGTTCGTCGCCGAGCCGGAGTCGGCGGTGAGGATGCAGTTGTCGGGGAGGCGGGGGCTGAGCTCATGGAAGACGCGCAGCGGGTTCAGCGGCTGCGCCTCGACCATCGCCTGCTCGCCGAGAATCTCCCACCAGCGCTCGATTTCGGCTTCGATCTCCTCGCGCCAGCCGCGCTCCTCCTTGCGCTCGAGCTGGGGGATCAGCTCGCGCAGGGTGTCGCGGGCGTCGCCGACGAGGCTGGCCTCCATCGGGTAGCGAATGCCGACGAGGCGGCCGTCGATGTCGATCTGCACCCCGCGCGCCTGCCCCTGTTCCGGCAGCCACTCCGCATACGGGAAGCTGGAGCCGACCATCAGGAAGGTGTCGCAGTTGTCCACCATCTCGTAGCTGGGCTTGGAGCCGAGCAGGCCGATCGGGCCGGTGACGAAGGGGAGGTCGTCGGGGAGGACGTCGCGGCCGTTCAGCGCCTTGGCGACGCCGGCGCCGAGCAGCTCGGCGACCTCTTCGACCTCCTTGGCGGCGCCGCGGGCGCCCTGACCGACCAGGATCGCCACCCGCTCGCCGGAGTTGAGGATCTCGGCGGCGCGGCGGATCTCGCTGTCGGGCGGCGTCAGCCGCGGCTTCGCCGGCTCGTGGACGCTGGAGTAGACCGAGCCGTGGACGCGTTCGGGTTCTTCGAATTCGGCTTCCTGGATGTCGTCGGGAAAGATCACCGCGGTCACCGAGCGCGAGGCTTTGGCCACCTGGACGGCGCGATCGATCAGGTGGCGCGCCTGCATCGGCGACATGCAGATCTGGACGAACTCGGAGGCGACGTCCTTGAACAGGACGCCGAGATCCACCTCCTGCTGGTAGTTCGAGCCGAGCGACATCGTCTTCTGCTGGCCGACGATCGCGACCACCGGCTGGTGGTCGAGCTTGGCGTCGTAGAGGCCGTTGAGGAGGTGGATCGCACCGGGGCCCGAAGTCGCCATGCAGACGCCGACCTCGCCGGTCAGCTTGGCGTGGGCGGTGGCGGCGAAGGCGGCAATCTCCTCGTGGCGCGTCTGCACGAACTCGACGTCTTCGCCGTGCTGGTGGAAGCCGCCGAGGATGCCGTTGATGCCGTCCCCCGGGTAGCCGTAGACACGGTCGATTCCGTGTTCGTGAAGGCGTTTGAGGATGTAGGCACCGACGGTTTCCGACATGCGGGATCTCCTCCTTAAGCGGGATGGGCGACGGTCGAGAGCAGCGCGAGCGCCGGCTGGCGCGAGTCGAGGCGGGTGTGTTGGACGACGATCGGCTGGTCGGAGTCGATCACCGCGGCATAGGGCGTGTCGCGCGGGATCGGCTCGGGATCGTCGAGGTCGTTGAAGCGCATGTGCCGCGTGCGCCAGGCGGGGACGGTGAGCCGATAGGGCCCGGCCGGGTCGCGGTCGGCGAAGTAGATGGTCACCTCGACCTTCGCGGGCGTGTCGCTGGGGTTCAGCATGCAGGCCGCCTCGTGACTTTCCAGCTCCGGTCCGTCCCCGGTGCTCGCGGAGGGGATGTAGCCCTCCGCAATCGCCCAGGTCCGTGCTCCGATCGCCCCGCCGCCGTTGGGATTCGCATCGCTCACGCCTGTTAGCTACCCGCTGGGGTGAGTCGAAAGCAGTTCCTGTCCTAACGCTGACAGCCAGGGGCTCTTGCAAAACCGCCGATCGCAGGCGCGCTTAAGCAGCCTTCAGGTTCGGTTCCTAGCGTTCCGGCGGATGGAGAAGCGACGGTCGTTCGGCGGGGTCGCCGGCAACGAGATCCTCACCTGCGCGATCGCCGCCGTGCTGACGCTCCTCCTGCTTGCCGAGGGGGTGACGATCCTGCAGCTCGGTCCGCTGCTGGTCCCGCACATGTTCATCGGCCTGGTGCTGGTTCCGCTGGTGCTGGCGAAGCTGGCCAGCACCGGCTATCGCTTTGCCCGCTACTACACCTACTCCCCCGCCTATCGGGAGAAGGGGCCGCCGCTATTGCCGCTGCGGCTGCTGGCGCCGGTGCTGGTCGCCGCCACCTTCGGCGTCTTCGCCACCGGCGTGGCGCTGCTGATCGACGGGCACAAGTCCGACACCCTGCTGTTCTTCCACAAGGCGACGTTCATCCTCTGGGGCGCGGTCTTCGGCATCCACTTCCTCGCCTACCTGCCCCGAATGCTCCGCTCCCTGCGCGCCGACTGGAGCGCCAAGCACCGCCGCGCCGTCCCCGGCGCCGGCCTGCGCGTCACCCTGGTCGGGACGGCCCTCAGCAGCGGCCTGATCCTCGCCCTGGCGCTGATGCCGACGATCGACGCCTGGCAGGACGCCCTCGGCTGAGCGCGGCGCTTTCCAAACCGCTGGTTAGGAAATGCGCCTGGCCTCTCTCTATTCCATCTTGTAGACTATTTATCTACATGGCATCTGCGGATACCACCACGATCCGAGTTCCCATCGAAACGCGCGACCGGCTGAAAATCCTTTCCCGTCGCCGCGGCGAGCCCGCGGGCGAGGTGGTCGCCGAGCTCGTGAGGACAGCCGACGAAGAGGAGCTCCTTGCCGAAATCGGGGCGGGATTCGAGAGGCTGGCCACCGATTCACGAGCCCTCGCCGCTTATCGAGCGGAGAGCGACGAGATCGCATCTGGCTTCGAGGTTGCGGCCCCGGAGTGGTAGCGCCGAAGCCCCTCCAGGGGGACGTCTATTGGGCCGACCCCGATCCGACGCGGGGTAGAGAGCAGGCGAAGGCCCGCCCGTTTGTGATCGTCTCCGTTGACCAGCTGAACCAGTCGGGACTCGGACTCTCCCTGGCCGTCCCCCTTACCCGAACCAACTTCGGGAACGATTTTCATCTGTCGATCCCGGCTTCCGAGGGTGGCCTCAAAGAGGATGGGTTTGCGATGCCGGAGCAGTTGCGCGCCATCTCGCACGAGCGCCTCAGCCGCCGACTCGGCAGCTTGCGCCCGAAGACGCTCGAGGAGCTGCTGAAACGCTGTCGTCTGCTTCTGCGCTGAGTCTTGAGGCCGGTCATGTCTGCTCGCTGACGCGGGAAGGTTTCGCGCCTGCGGGGGAGGGAAACTGCTGCGGTAGATGCTGGGCCCACTCGGGAAATGGCCTCTCGTCCGGCAGCTGACGGAAGGGGATCCGTCGGGACGGGGGAAGGCCGTGCGCTCGCCGCATACCGCTGCGTTGCGGCCGCGGACCGAGGGAGCGGAGAAGATGACCCGCTCGGTCTGCCCCTACTGCGCGGTCGGCTGCGGACAGCGGGTGTGGTCCAAGGACGGGAAAGTCACCCAGATCGAGGGCGATCCCGAGAGCCCGATCTCGCGCGGGCGGCTCTGCCCGAAGGGGTCGGCCTCCGAGCAGCTCGTCAACAACCCGACGCGGCTGAAGAAAGTCAAATACCGCCGGCCCCACGGCACCGAGTGGGAGGAGCTGGAGCTCGACGAGGCGATGGAGATGATCGCCGAGCGGGTGCTCGCCGCCCGCGACGCCGGCTGGCAGGACGAACGCGACGGGGAAACACTGCGCCGCACCCTCGGCTTCGCCCACCTCGGCGGCGCCACGCTCGACAACGAGGAGAACTACCTGATCAAGAAGTTCTTCACGGCGATGGGCGCGGTGCAGATCGAGAACCAGGCGCGCATATGACACAGCTCCACGGTCCCCAGTTTGGGGACCTCGTTCGGTAGGGGTGGCGCGACCACCTTCCAGCAGGACCTGCAGAACTCCGACTGCATCGTGATCATGGGCTCGAACATGGCCGAGTGCCACCCGGTCGGGTTCCAGTGGGTGGTCAAGGCGCGCGAACGCGGCGCCAAGGTGATCCACGTCGACCCGCGCTTCACCCGGACCAGTGCCCTCGCCGACCTGCACGTGCCGATCCGCGCCGGCAGCGACATCGCCTTCCTCGGCGGCATCGTCAACTACATCCTCGAGAACGAACGCGAGTTCCGCGAGTACGTGCAGGCCTACACCAACGCCCGCACGATCGTCAGCGACGACTTCCGCGACACCGAGGACCTCGACGGGATCTTCTCCGGGCTCAACCCCGAGAGCGGCGAATACGAACGCGAAAGCTGGCAGTACAAGGAGATGGAGGAG
>JBQCEW010000145.1:0-3236 GCA_051959815.1 Solirubrobacterales bacterium | reverse complement strand
TGGGTTTGCTGGCTGAGCTGGCGCCGCAACTGTTCGCGCGAACCTGATCGAACTCACAGAACGCTAAGACGCGTTTGCCATCATCGTGCCTGTAAATGGGCATCTTCGGCAGGATTGGACTCGGTGGCCGCGACATGGCGGTCGATCTCGGCACCGCAAACACGCTCGTTTACGTCCGCGGGCGCGGAATCGTCCTTTCCGAGCCCTCGGTCGTCGCGATCGATTCGCTGAGCGGCCAGGTCCACGCGGTCGGCGTCGAAGCGAAGCGGATGCTCGGTCGCACCCCCGGCAACATCACCGCGATCCGCCCGCTCAAGGACGGCGTCAGCGCCGACTTCGACGTGACCGAGCAGATGCTGCGCTACTTCATCACCTCGGTTCACTCCAACCGCTTCGCCCACCCGCGGGTGGTCGTCTGCGTCCCCTCCGGGGTGACGGGGGTCGAGAAGAGGGCGGTCGAGGAGGCATGCCTCTCCGCCGGGGCGCGCAAGGCGTTCCTGATCGAGGAGCCGATGGCGGCGGCGATCGGGGCCGGGCTGCCGGTCGCCGAGCCGACCGGGTCGATGATCGTCGACATCGGCGGCGGTACCACCGAGGTCGCGGTGATCAGCCTCGGCGGGATCGTCGTCTCGCAGTCGATCCGGGTCGGCGGCGACGAGCTCGACGACGCGATCGTCGCCCACTGCAAACAGGAATACAAACTGGCGATCGGCACCCAGACCGCCGAGGAGGTGAAGCTGGAGGCGGGGTCGGCCTCGCCGCTGCCGGAAGAGGTGCGGACCGAGATCCGCGGCCGCGACCTCGTCTCCGGCCTGCCGAAAACGATCGAACTCACCTCCGAGGAGGTGCGCGGGGCGCTCGAAGAACCGGTCAGCCACATCGTCGCCGCGGTCAAGGAGACCCTCGACCGCACCCCGCCGGAGCTTGCGGGTGACATCATGGACCGCGGCATCACCCTCGCCGGCGGCGGCGCGCTGCTGCAAGGACTGGAGCAGCGCCTGCGCGATGAGTGCCAGATGCCCTGTCAACTGGCAGAGTCGCCGTTGACGTGCGTGGCCGTCGGCTCGGGCATCTCCCTCGAGGAGGTCGAGGCGATCCACCGCGCCGGCAGGAACAACGGAGCACGGCCGCGCCGTTAGGCAGCCGTCTCATGCGAACCCCAAACTCAAGACCCCAACGTGTATCGAAAGCAAGTACGCCGCCGTAGGGCGGTCCTCGCACTGTTGATCGTCGGCTCCTTTGTCCTGCTCACCGTCACCTACGGGCAGGGCTCCAACGGCGTGCAGCGCGGCGTCAGCGCGATCTTCAGCCCCTTCCAGTCGGTCGCCGACCGGGCCTTGAAGCCGGCTCGCGACCTCGTCAACTGGTTCGACGAGACCTTCGACGCGAAGGGGGAAAACGCCCGCCTGCACAAGGAGCTGGAGGCGGCGCGCAAACAAGCGGTGGGCTCGCAGGCGGCGATCGCCGAAAACGCCCAGCTGCGCAGGCTGGTCAAGCTCGACGAAGGCGGCGCGATCCCGTCCGGCTACACGCCGGTGACGGGACGCGTGATCGTCCGCTCGCCGACCGTCTGGTTCTCGGACGTGGTGATCGACGTCGGCTCCGGCGACGGGGTGGCGGTAGGCGACCCGGTCGTCAACGGCGACGGCCTCGTCGGCAGCGTCTCCGCCGTCACCGGCGGCTCGGCCAAGGTGACGCTGATCGCCGACCACTCCAGCGCGGTCGCGGCGAAAATCGTCCCCGGCGGCGTCCAGGGCGTGCTGAAGCCCTCGGTCGGCGATCCCGGCGACCTCATCCTCGACTTCCTCAACAGCGAAAAGCTGATCGGCAAGGGCCAATCGGTGGTCACCTCGGGCTGGCGGGCGCAAGGCCTGGCGTCCGGTTACCCGCCGAATTTGCCGATCGGCGAAGTGACCAAGGCCTCCCCGGAAGAGCAAGAGGCCCAGCAGCAGGTCCACGTGCGGCCGTTCGCCGACCTGCGCTCCCTCGACCTCGTCCAGGTGCTGACGGGAGGCTCGCGCGAATGATCCTCACCCCGAACATCCTCGCCCGCCTGGTCGCGATCGTCATCATCGGCGTGATCCTGCAGCTCTCCTTCTTCTCGCAGGTGGCGCTCTTCCACGTCAGCCCCGACGTGCTGCCGTCGCTGGTTGCCGTCCTCGGCCTCCTCGGCGGCAGCTTGACCGGTGCCGTCTGCGGCTTCTCGGTCGGGTTCCTGCTCGACTGCCTGCTGATCGTGCCGCTCGGCGGCGGCTCCCTGGTCCTGCTCGCGACCGGCTACCTCGCCGGCCTCTTTCGCGAGCGCTTCGAGATCCACAGCCCCCTGGTGCCGCCGCTGCTCTGCATGGTCCTGACCTTGTTCGCCGAGCTCGGCTTTGGCGCCGTCGAGGCGATGCTGGGGATCGACGCCCCGGTCAGCACGCTGGTCATCCGCGACATCCTGCTGAAGAGCATCTTCGCCTTCTTCCTCGGCTGGGCGATCTACGCCGGGCTGAGCCGGATCCTGCGGCCGGCCCTGGTCGAGGAGCCGACGGTGCGGCCCAGGCGCCGGCCGCGGGGCCTGCAAACGGGGCGGAGGAGGCGACCGAGGATGATGGGAGCCTAGGACCGTGTACCTGCGTAGCGACCAACAACCACCCAGAGGCAGCCGCCTCGCGCTGCGAGTCGCCGTCCTCGGGGGCCTCGCAGTCGCCCTCTTCGGGGTTCTCTTCTTCCGACTCTGGAACCTGCAGGTGCTCTCCGGCGACAAGTACCTGGCCGAGGCGAAGAACAACCGCACCCGCGAGTTCAAAGTGATCGCCCCGCGCGGCGACATCCTCGACCGCGAAGGCAACGTGATCGTCGACAACCGCACTAGCTGGGCGCTGCAGTTGAACACGACGAAGCTGCCCGAAGACCCGGCCGAAGAACGGGCCGAGCTGGCGCGCCTGGGGAAGCTCGTCCACATGTCGCTGCCGAAGGTGCGCAAGACGATCCGCGAAGGCGAAGAAGTGGCCGCGGGGGCGCCGGTGACGCTGCGCCAGGACGTTGGCTTCTACCTCGTCGCCTATGTCGAAGAACACCAGCGGGAATTTCCTGGCGTCGCCGTTCAGCGCGTCTTCGTCCGCCACTACCCCCACGGCACCCTTGCCGCTCACGTCCTCGGCAGCGTCGGCGAGATCGACGAAGAAGAACTCAAGGAAGCGCGCTACAAGAAGCTCGAACCGGGAGACGAGGTTGGCCAGGCCGGCGTCGAG
>JBQCEW010000144.1:0-4079 GCA_051959815.1 Solirubrobacterales bacterium | reverse complement strand
TATCCGATCACCCCCACCGAAAACCCCCGTGCGCAGGTGATGTCGCCGCCGAAGATCGAACCGGGCGACGAAATCTGGTGGCATTCGAGCTTCTACCTGCCGGCCAACTTCCCCTCCTCGGTCCCAGGTTGGCTGAACCTGCTGGAGGGCCCTTACGGCGGCCCCTTCAACGGCTCGCCCCCCTGGCAGATCCAGGTCGTCGGCAACTCGATCCAGTGGACCCGCAACAAGACCTACTCCTGGGACGTCCCCTGGAAGATGCCGCTGGTCAAGGAAAAGTGGGTCGACGTCGTCGTCCACGAGCGCTTCGGCTCCAGCGGCTTCGTCGAAATGTGGGTCGACGGCCAGCCGGTCACCTTCTTCTCCGGCGGCACCAACAACCCCCTCCATGTGGCCCCGACCACCCATCTCAACATGGCGACGATGGATTCCTCCAACAATGGCGGCGCCAACTCGATCATCCTGCAGAGCTACCGCAAGGCGGGCATGTTCTCCTCGGTGACCGTCTTCGAGGGGCCGCTGACGGTCGGGAAGAGCCAAGCCTCGGTCGTCGGCTGAGCGGTCGCAGACGGAACCGGGGACCCTTTACTTAAGGAAATAAATGTGATCGGTACACCGAAACTTTTACTGATCAGGCGGTTTAATTATTGAGGCCTGGGAAAGACCTGAATGGGGTCTTTCACTGATCTCAGTCCCATAAAAGATCCGTATTCTCGGAGACACTTAGTCCGATCCGCGCCATTCCCCCGGCCCTCGACTTGCAACCTGACCTGTGATCTCAAGCTCCCAGCAACTGCTGCCGAAAGAGCTAGAGGCAGCTATGGAGTCGATCGCTTACGAAACCGGGGTTTCCTCACCGCAGGCAGCGGCGCAGGCGCAGGCGTCTTCGCGAGCCAGAAATCGCTCTGTTTTTCTACAGAGGCTGCTGTTCGGCGCCGACGTGGTCGCGACGGTCGTAGCGGGATTCGCCGTCTCGGCGCTGCTCGACGCGTCGATCTCGCAGGCATGGCAGATGACCCTCGCCCTGACCCTGAGCTGGATCGGGGTGGCGTTCGTCTGCGGACTCTACAACGTCAGCGACCTCAGCACCTGGGCCAGCGGCCTCTCCGATGCCCCCCGCACCGTCGTCGCCGCCTTGCTGGTGTCCTGGCCGATATTCGCCATCGCCGAGCTGGGGAACTTCCCGCATTCGATCGCCTTCGCCATCGCCGGGACCTTCGCCACCATCAGCCTCGACAGCATCCTCCGCGCCCTCAGCCGCGGCTACGCCCACCGGGTCGCGCCGCTGCGCCAGCGGACCGTCATCGTCGGCTCCGGGATGGTCGCGGAGCGACTGGCGGAGCGGCTCGAACGGCACAGCGAGTTCGGGCTCGAGCCGATCGGCCTGGTCGACGACGACGTCCACACGCTCGACGGCAACCAGCGCCTGCCGAAGCTCGGCTCCCTCGACCAGCTCGACCGGGTGCTCGACACCCTGCGCGTCGATCGCGTGCTGATCGCCTTCTCCCGCGCCAGCCACCAGCAGCTCTTGAGCTGCATCCGCACCTGCCGCGACCACCGCGTCGCCGTCGACGTCGTACCCCGCCTCTTCGAGCTGCTCGACGGGACCGGGGCGATGAGCCAGATCGGCGGCCTGCCACTGATCTCGATCGGAGCCAAACCGCTCAACCGAGTCTCCCGGGCGGCGAAGCGGGCCCTCGACGTCGTCGGTTCGGCGCTGCTGCTGACCCTCCTCAGCCCCCTGCTGCTGGCGGTCGCGATCGCGATCAAGCTCGACTCCCGCGGCCCCGTCTTCTTCCTCCAGGTCCGCGACGGCCGCAGGCAGAAACCGTTCCGGGTGATCAAGTTCCGCTCGATGTACAAGGACGCGGACGAGCGCAAGAAGCAGTTCGAGTCCGAAAACGAAGCAACCGACGGGGTCATGTTCAAGATCAAGCGCGACCCGCGGGTGACGCGCGTCGGCAGCCTTCTGCGGCGCACCTCGATAGACGAGCTGCCGCAGCTGATCAATGTGCTCAAGGGCGATATGAGTCTGGTTGGGCCGCGGCCGCTGATCCTCAGCGAGTCGAGGCACGCAGCGCAGAGCTGGCACGCTCGCCGGCTTGACCTGCGTCCGGGTATTACCGGGCTATGGCAGGTCTCGGGTCGCTCCGACATTCCATTCCAGGAGATGGTGCGCTTTGACTACCAGTACGTCTCCGGCTGGTCGCTCGCGCGTGACGTCGAGATCTTGCTCGCAACGATCCCGGTCGTCCTCTCACGGCGCGGCGCCTACTGAGTTGAAAGAGAAGCTCAAGGCCAGCCGCCTCGGGCCGGCTCTCGGCCGCCTGCGGGCAGCCAGCGCCGATCCGCGGGAGGGCATGAAGATGCAGCTGACGATGCTGCTCGGGCACCTGCCTGGCCGCCGCCTTCGCACCGCCCTCGCCCGCCGCTTCCTCGGGCTGCGGATCGACCGCCGGGCGATCCTCTACCAGTGGCGTGACCTGCGCGGGGCCGCGGGGATCGAGATCGGCCCCGAAACCGTGATCGGCCACTGGGCGACGCTCGACGGCCGCCGTGGGCTGCGGATCGGACGCGGGGTCAACCTCTCCAGCGAGGCGGCGCTCTGGACCCTCCAGCACGACCCTAACGACCGCAGGTTCGGCGTCCGCGGCGGTCCCATCGTGGTCGAAGATCACGCCTGGATCAGCTTCCGCGCCACCGTGCTGCCGGGCGTCAGGATCGGCCGCGGGGCCGTGGTCGCCGCCGGCGCGGTGGTCACCAAGGACGTCGAGGACTACGCGATCGTCGGCGGCGTCCCCGCGGAGCGGATCGGCACCCGCTCCCAGGACCTCGACTACAACCCTGCGGGGGGCGGGCCGTGGCTCGTCTAGCCGGAACCGCGCAGCTTCCGCACGGCGCGCCGCGCCGCTTTGGTCGCGTCGGCGAGGTAGAAGGCGCGCCCGGGGCGGGAGAGCTTGGCCGCCAGCCGGCGTCCCGAGTCCCGGTAGTCGACGTTGAGGCGGGGAATCGTGAGCACATCGGCGTGCCGCTGTCCCCGCTCGGTCGGGAGGCTGAAGGCAAAGCGGTAGCCGCAGCGCTCGGCAGCCGCCTCGACCCGCGGGGACCACTCGCCGAAGGGATAGGCGAGCGTGTCGCAACTGCCGAGGCGGGCGATCACGCGCTCGCGCGACTCCCGCAGCTCGCGTTCGAGCGCCTCGTCGTCCAAAGCGGGCAGGTGAGGGTGCGTGAGGGTGTGGGCGCCGACCTCGAAGCCCCCCTCCCTCATCTCCTCCAGCATCGTCCAGGTGACCGACCGCATCGTCGCGAAGCGCTCTGCGTCGGCGGCGACCTCCGGCCAGACCAGCGGCGCCCCGTCGTCGACCAACGGCGGCAGCACGAAGACGAAGGCGCGCATCCCGCGCTCGCGCAGCAGCGGCAGCACGGTCTCGTAGTTGTCGCGGAAGCCGTCGTCGAAGGTCAAAAAGACGCTGGGAGCGACCGCTTCGCCAGCGGCGAGGGATTCCAGCGTCCCGAGGTCACCCGTTTGCAGGCCGCGTTCGTTGAAGAAGTCGAGATGCGAGGCGAACAGACGCGGCGAGACGGTCAGGTATTTCGGCCCTTCGGGGGCGACCGAGTGGTAGCAGAGGAAGGTGGCCGCCCGGCTGCGGTTTCGCAGACGCCTGTCGGCCATGGGGGAAGTCTATGCGCAGCAACGAATACGGAGGGAGCATGAGCCTCCGCCGCAACGTCCGCCGCGCGATCCCGCGCCCGCTGCGTCAACGCCTCTACGACTGGAGCCCCGCCCGCAAGCGGCGCTGGCGGGAAGCGCCCGGCCTCGAAACCATGCCCGTGGGCGACCTCGTCGCCCTCACCTTCGACGACGGCCCCGATCTTCGATTCACGCCGCCCCTGCTCGACGCGCTCGAGCGGGCCGGCGCCACCGCCACCTTCTTCGTCGTCGGCGAGCGCCTGCCGGGCGCGGAGGACCTGCTGCGCGAGATGGAGGAGCGCGGCCACGAGATCGCCCTCCACGGGATGACCCACCGGCGCCACGACGGCCTCGACGACACCGAAGCGCGAGCGGAGCTGACCGAGGG
>JBQCEW010000143.1:0-3092 GCA_051959815.1 Solirubrobacterales bacterium | reverse complement strand
CTGGTCCAGCAGATGGCCTCGAACGGGGCCGAGCCGGTCGGCTCGCTCGGCTATGACGGCCCGCTGGCGGCGCTCTCGCCCGAGCGCCAGAACCTCGCCGACTACTTCAAGGAGACGGTCGCCGTCGTCACCAACCCGGCGCTCGACCGCGAACGAGAGCTCGAGCACTTCTCGACCCGGACCCTGTTCGGGCGACGGCCCTCGCTCGACAACGCGGCCGAGGACACCGGCACCGTCGAAACCGGCTTCCCGGTCATCCTCGGCGGCCACCATGGTCTCGCCCCGCTCGCCGACAAGGCCTACCGGGCGATCGCCCGCGAGCACGACACCTACCTGCTCGAGGACCTCTGGGAGGAGTTCAGCGGCCGCAATGCCGCCGTTGACATCTCCCTGTTGGAGTCGGAGACGACCCAGGGGGCGATCGAGCGGATCAAACAGGAGGCGGTGAAGAAGGTCCGCAACGGCTGCGAGCTGCTAGTCCTCACCGACCGCACCGTCTACGAAGCCGACCGCCGCTACCTCGACCCGCACCTGGCGGTCTCGGCCGTCGACCAGGCGCTGAAGCAGTTCAAAGTCGAGACCGGCGAAACCAACCTGCGCCGCCGCTGCGGCATCGTCCTGCGCTCGGCCGCGATCCGCAACGTCCACGACGTGATGCTGGCCCTCGGGCTCGGCGCCAACGGCGTCTGCCCGTACACGATGGTCGAGGTGATCTGCGTCGAGGACTACGAGTCCGACGTCTCCAACCTCTGCGCAGCGCTGCGCAAAGGGATCGAGAAAGTGATCTCCACGATCGGTATCCACGAGGTGCGCGGCTACGCGCGCCAGTTCAGCTCGATCGGGATCAAGCCGGAGCTGGCGGAGATCTTCCAGACTGAGTTCTACGCGGCCTCCGAGGCGGCGGGGACCGGCTTCGCCGACCTCGACGAGGACACCAACGCCCGCGCCCACGCGCTCAGCGGCGACGACGCGGCGGCGAAACCGGCGAAGACGTTCCGCTTCTACCCGAAGGTCTACAAGGCGGCGATCGCGACCGCCAACGGCACCGGCACCTACGAGGAGTACTCGGAGAAAGTGCGGGAGCTGGAGAAGCAGAACCCGATCTCGATGCGCCACATCATGGGGCTGAAGGGAGACCGGCCGGCGGTCGATCCCGCCGACGTCGACGCGGGCGTCGGCCACCACGACTACCCGATCGTGATCTCCTCGATGAGCTTCGGCTCCCAGTCCGAGCCGGCCTTCCGCGCCTACGCGGACGCGGCGAAGGCGATCAACGTCCTCTGCATCAACGGTGAGGGTGGCGAGATCCGCGACATGTACGGGAAGTACCGCAAATGGCGCGGGCAGCAGGTCGCCTCGGGGCGCTTCGGCGTTTCGGCGGAGATGCTGAACAGCTCCTACGTCGCCGAGATCAAGATCGGCCAGGGCGCCAAGCCCGGCGAGGGCGGCCACCTGCCCGGCAAGAAGGTCTCGGAGAAGGTCGCCGCTGCGCGTAACGCCTCGCCCGGCACCGACCTGATCTCGCCGTCGAACAACCACGACCTCTACTCGATCGAGGACCTGGCCGAGCTGATCGACGAGCTGAAGACCGTCAACCCGGACGTGCGGGTCTCGGTCAAGGTGCCGGTGGTGCCGAACATCGGCACGATCGGGCTCGGGATCGCCAAGGCAGGCGCCGACATCATCACCCTCTCCGGTTTCGAGGGCGGGACCGGGGCGGCGCGCCAGCACGCGCTGCGCCACGTCGGGCTGCCGAGTGACATCGGCACCCGTGCCGTGCACCGGGCGCTGATGGAGGCCGGGCTGCGCAACCGGGTCGAGATCTGGGCCGACGGCGGCTACCGGACCGGCCACGACATCGTCAAATTGCACTGCCTGGGGGCGAACCGGGTCGGCTTCGGCACCCTGGCGATGGTCAGCCTCGGCTGCACTATCTGCCGCGGCTGCCAGCTCGATACCTGCCACGTCGGCATCGCGACCCAGATCGAGACGCCCGAGGAAGCGCAGGCTCATGGCCTGAAGAAGTTCACCCCGCAGGAGGTCGACCGCGCCGCCGAGAGCTGTGCGCGGTTCTTCTCCTCGATGGGCGAGGAGGTCAAGCAGGTGGTGGCGTCGCTCGGCTACGAGCGCGCCCAGGACCTGGTCGGCCGCTACGACCTGCTCGAGCAGGTGGGCCACAAGGACCAGATCGACTTGGCGCCGCTGATCGAGCCGCTGGAGGAGCACCTCGACCTCGAACCGCTCGACCTGCCGGTGGCCGAAGAGGCCGAGGCGCGGGCCGAAGCCGGCCTCGTGATGGCGCGTCCGATCCGGATGGAGGCGAAGGAGGCCTCTAGTCAGATCGCGGCTCTGGCCCCTGAAGTCTGCGGCGGCAACACGGTTCGCAGTCAGTTCCCGCGCGCGACCGATGCCAATGACCGCGTGCTCGGGACCGAGCTGGCGGGAGCGTTGGCGCGCTGGCGGATCTTCGACGACGGCCCGGAGGCGAGCGAAGGCGAGGAGTTGGCGAGCCTGGAGTTCAACGGCGGCTCGGTCGCCGGCCAGGGCCTCGGCGCTTTCAACTCCTACGGCGTCAACATCCGCGTCGAGGGCGGCGCCCAGGACGGTGTCGGTAAGACGATGCTCGGCGGCACGATCGCGATCATGAAGGGCAAGGGGGCCAAGGGCAAGCGGCTCAACGGCTCGGTCGGCAAGTCCTTCGCTTACGGGGCGCAGCGCGGCAAGCTCTACGTCCAGGGCAGCGCCGACTCCCGCTTCTGCATCCGCCTCTCGGGCGCGGACGTCGTCCTCGGCGGCGAACCCGACGGTCCGATCGACGACAGCCGCGGGGCGATGGCCGACCGCGCCAACGCCAAGGGCTTCGCCTTCGAGTACATGACCAGCGGCCGCGCCGTCGTCCTTGGCGACATCGGCCCCTGGGCCTGCGCCGGGATGACCGGCGGCCGCGTCTACGTCCGCCACAACGCCTTTGGCATCGACCGAGCCGCGATCGAACGCCGCCTGGGCAAAGGCGCCAAAGTCGAACTCAAGGACCTGGACGCCGAGGCCCTGATCGACCTAGACGACCTCCTCAACGGCTACGCCAACGAGCT
>JBQCEW010000142.1:0-4566 GCA_051959815.1 Solirubrobacterales bacterium | reverse complement strand
GGCTATCGGCTCGACGTCGCGGGCCGGCGGGTGGTCGAGATGCGGATCGCCACCACCTACCTCGGCGATCGCGGGGCACCCCCCGAGGCCCCGCTGCCGGAGGCGCTTGCGACCGCTCGTACCGCCGGATGAGCGGCAACGGCAGGTTCGGCCCCGCAGCGACGCCGGTGCGGCGCATCCTCGCCCTCGGCGGCCACGAGTTCAGCGCGCGGCCACCGGACCGGGCGGTCTGCGAGCTGCTGCTGCGGCTGGCCCGCGAGCGGGGTAGCGAGCGGCCGCGGATCTGCATCCTGCCCACCGCCAGCGGCGACCCCTCGGAGCTGATCGGGAGCTTCTACTCTGCTTTTTCCGAGCGCTCCTGCGAGCCCTCCGATATCTCCCTCTTCCGGCTCGGCCGGCGGCCGCTGGCCCTGCGCGACCACCTGCTCGAACAGGACCTGGTCTACGTCGGCGGCGGCAGCATGGTCAACCTGCTGGCGGTCTGGGAGGCGCACGACATCGCCTCGATCCTCAGCCTCGCCTGGCGCAAGGGGATCGTCCTCGCCGGCCAGAGCGCCGGCGCGATGTGCTGGTTCGAAGCCGGCATCACCAAGTCCTCCGGCAAGCCCCGCGCCGCCGCCGGCCTCGGCCTCCTCTCCGGCAGCCTCTGCGTCCACTACAACAACGAGCCCGAGCGCCGCGCCGCCTACCTCGACGCCGTCGGCGACGGCATGCCCGGCGGCTACGGCCTCGACGACTACGCCGGCCTCCTCTGGGAAGGAGAGGGAACCCCCGCCGCCGTCACCGCCCGCCGCGGCGCCCGCGCTTACCGCGTCAGCAGTCGCGAAGGCGAGGTCGTCGAGTCTCCCCTCGCCACCCGCTTCCTCCCGGCTCCGGCCCCCGCCGCCCTGCGCGAGGACATCGCCGAGTTCCGCCGCATAAAGACGATGCGCAAAGGCGCCGGCTGGTTGGGGTAAATTAATTACTCGACATGGGGAGACCACGGCGCCTGCTCGTGCTTGCACTTGTCGCTGCCGCGCTCGGCACCGGTTGCGGTTCGGGGGAAGACCAGACTCCGCCGGTGAGCCCGGTGGTCGCCCATCCCGGCAAGGCGGAAACCATCGCCGAACGCTATGAGCCCGACCTGATGCTCGAAAAGCAGGACGGGTTCTGGCCGGTCGCGGTGCGCACGATCGACATGTTCCGCTCCGGCGCGACGCGCACCTGCCTCGCCAAGCAGGCCGGCGCCCAGTGCTCTCCGACGCACATCCGCGAACTTCCCTGGGCCTCGGGCTCGGCTTCGTCCTACCTCGACTATCCCGCCGGCAGCCACAGCGTCGATGCACAGAGGGAAGAGGCGGTGCAGGCGCTCAAGAGCAATGCCCCCGGCACCGACGCCCGCATCTACTACTACGTGACCGGTCGCGATCCCGACCGGCCGGTCACCCTCCAGTACTGGTTCTACTACCCGTTCAACTACCTGGAAGCGCACCTTTTCGCCGGCGCCTCGGTCAACACCGACCTGCACGAGGGGGACATCGAGGGGATGGCGCTCCTGCTCTCCGCTCACAAGCACCTTCCGATCTACGTGTGGATGCCGCGGCATCGCGAAGAGGGCGAGCGCTTCGCCTGGACCGAGGGCGCTCTGCAGTTGCAGGAAGGCGATCATCCGGTCGGCTATGCCGCCAAGGGCAGCCACGCGACCTACGAATCGTGCGGTCGCAAGTTCCGCACTGCCCTGGTGGCAGGCGGCCTCGCCGACAACATCGTCCCCGACGACTACTTCTCCTGCGAACACGGTGCCGGCTATGAACTGGGGGCCGGGGTCCCGGCAATCGACCTCGCCCGCACCTGGTGGGCCTGCTGGCGCGGTCACCTCGGTGACGCTCCGCATAACCCTTCGCCGCTAAGCGAAATCTACGCCGACGGCCCGACCTCGCCGCTGTACCAGCAGAAGTTCGAACTGCGCGAAGCCCACCCCTGCACAGGGGTGGATCCCCCGCCGCCCCCGCGTCCGGGCCAGGAACGGCTCGACGACCCGGAAACGGCGCAAGCGCTCGAGGAAGCGGGCGGCCGGCTGAACGAACTGTTCCGCAGCTGCGACGACTGGTGGCAGCGACCGCCCGACGGCAGCTACATGGTCGCCTGCGACCAGGAAACGCTGGATTCGTTCTTCGATTCCGGCCTCGAAGACCCCGGTGCCCAGAACCTGCGCATCGAAGGGAGCCCGGCGGCGCGCGGGTCGACGGTGCCGGCGGTGTTCGCCGCCCCTGAACCGGGAGGAGTCGACAGCGCGACGATCGAAACGGACCAGGTCGCGCACCCCGTCGTCTTCGTTGCGATCCGTGACGAAGAGGAGCTGAAGATCGCCCGTTTCCCCGAATTCACCTTGAAGCCGGGGCAGCGACTGCGCCTCAAGCGCGACAGCAACACGCACTGGCGGTTGGTGGACGTTGCTCACGGAGAACGGACCGTGAGGGGGGCCGAGGTGCACGAAACCGAAGCGGCGACTCCGCCCCAGCAACCGAAGATCGTCGCGGTCGAACGTCGCGGCGAATCGATCGATCTTCGCTTCCGGGGTGGCGCCAACCCCGAAACCAACTTTGTCGTCTACGCCGGCACCAGCCGTGAAGACCTGCTCGAAGGAGGGCGCTCGGTGGGCGCCCTCGAAGGCCAGTCAGACGGCGAATACGAGCTGACGATCGCAGATCCAGAACGCCGCTTCCTCCAGGTTCGGGTCGTCGCCTTCAACGAAGCCGCCCGGGCGGCGACCCCGATCACGCCGGTAGGGAACGGCTAACGTCGCGGCCTGCGGCGCAAGGAGCAGGCGGGGGATGATCCCTATCCCTCGCCGGCCGCCGGCGGCGCGGTCGGGTCCGTGCCCTCTTCGCCGAGTTTCTCGCGGGCTATGTAGTCCTCGGCGAGGAGGAGGTTGTCCTTCGAGCGCTCGACCACGTTGAGCAGGTCGCCCATCAGCGCCACCTCCTCGACCTGCTCCTTGACGAACCACTGGAGGAACTGCTCGGCGCGGTAGTCCTTGAGGTCGCGGGCGAGCTCGAAGAGGGCGAAGATCTCGTCGCTGACCCGCTGCTCCTGCTGCAGTGCCATGCGGACCGGGTCGCTGCCGTCGGCGAAGCTGGTCCGCTGGGACTTGATGTCCGGAATCCGCACCTCCTCGCCGACGTCGAGCAGGTACCGGATCATCATCATCGCGTGCTCGCGCTCCTCCAGCGCCTGACGGTAGAAGAAGGCGGCGAGGCGGGGCAGGGTTTCGGCGTCGTAGTAGACGGCCGCGGCGACGTATTGCTGGTGGGCGGCGAACTCGTTCGAGATCTGCTCGTTGAGGGCGTCGGCGAAAGACTGGTCAGGCATCTCGGGCTCCTTCTCGCTGGGGACGCGCCGAACCTACCCGAAAGCGCAAATTCGGCCGGCCGAACTACAGCTTCCAGCGGAAGCCGGTCTCCTCGATCGCCGGCTCCAGAGGGCTGGAGGGCAGGCCCGGCTTCGTCGCCTGCTGCGGGTCGTTGTAGCCGCCCGGGGCGACGTCGTTGGGGGTATCGGGGTGGAAGATCGAGGCCAGGTACTGGATCTGGCCACGGCCCTGCCCGAGCTCGGTCTGGCCGCCGCCGTAGGCGCCGATCCCACGCTCCTCGCAGTAGTCATAGGCGGCGAAGAGGTTGCGGATCGGGCCGAAGCGCGAGGGCTTGACGTTGACCGTCTTCGGCGGTGACCACGGCATCGCCTCGATGTCGGCGATCGAGTGGATCGGCGCGTCCCAGGTGACCCGCTCGGAGACCGGCTCCAACAGCGGTCGCGTCTCCTCGTTCACGTCGGGGTCCTCCAGCCAGGCGTCCGGGAAGGCCTCGATCACCTTCCGGTAGAGCTCCGGATCGGTCTCCACGTCGACCGGCGTCCCTTTGTAGAAGCCCTTGAAGTCGACCGAATCGACCGCGCCGGTCTCGGCCAGCGCCGCGATCAGCTCGTCGTCCCAGTCGTTGGTCGCGTCGAGCTTGAAGCGCAGCGTCGGATAGACGGCAAGGCGCGCCCGCAACGGCTCGACCGAGGAGCGCCCGCCTTCCTCCCAACCGGCGAGCCGGAACGAGCTGACGAAGTTCAGCGGCTTCGGCTCCCGGCCCAGAACCGTCGCGAGATTGGTGCCCGCCTGCCGCAGCGCCCGATCGAGCGCCGCTGACTCGAAGGCCCAACGGCGATAAGCAGGCGAGATGTCCGCCCGCTCCGGCGGCCCCGCCGGGAAAAGGTCGATCTCCTCCAGCCGCTCCGAGAACTCAGCAAAGCTGAACTTGCCGCTCAGTCCCTCCGGCGGCCCATGATCCTGCTGCCCAATGTGATCGATCGGGTCGTAGACGACGTCCTCCCCGATCCCCTCCTGCCCGCTGCCCCGCAGCTTGACGATCGTCGTCAGCCGTTCGAAGGTCCCAATCGTGATCCCCCGCCCTTCGAACTCACACCCATCTATCTGAAGCGGCAGATCCGCGATCGCATCGAAGCTGGCCACGCCTCGGAGCGTAAAGGAGTCGGGGGGTGGGGGGGAGCCCGAGCCACCCCCCGCGGAGCGCGCCCACCCCA